>CAZGYZ010000135.1:0-5725 GCA_964530675.1 uncultured Nitrospira sp.
GTCTTTCGCATCTTCGACGCGCTGAACGATATCCGCAACGTCGAACGGGCCATGCGGGAAGTCAAAGCCTGCGGCAAACATGTCGAAGCCGCCATCAGCTACACCGTGAGTCCCGTCCACAGCGTAGAGCGTTTCGTCAACATGGCGAAGCAGTTGGAGGACTTGGGAACCGACACGCTCTGCATCAAAGACATGGCTGGCCTTTTGGCGCCGCTCGACGCCTATCACCTCATACGGCAGATCAAAGCAGCGGTGAAGGTTCCGATCCATTTACATTCACACTACACCTCAGGGATGGCTTCAATGTCCTCCCTCATGGCGATCCTGGGTGGTCTGGACATGCTGGATACATCCATCTCCCCGTTAGCCGGCGGCACCTCGCATCCGTCAACAGAAACGATGGTGGCCTCGTTGCGCAATACCCCCTACGACACGGGGCTGGATCTCGCCTCGTTCCTCCCGATCACCGAACACTTCCGTTCTGTTCGGCGGAAGTATCGACAGTTCGAGAGCGAGTTTACCGGGGTCGATGCCGAAATCCTCACCTCCCAAATTCCCGGAGGCATGCTCTCGAATCTCGCCGCGCAACTGACCGAACAGAATGCGCTCGATC
Organism: uncultured Nitrospira sp.; assembly: GCA_964530675.1. Classification (GTDB taxonomy): domain Bacteria; phylum Nitrospirota; class Nitrospiria; order Nitrospirales; family Nitrospiraceae; genus Palsa-1315. The sequence goes on from CAZGYZ010000135.1 coordinate 614, forward strand.
GGATCAAAGAAGTCCTGGATGAAGTGCCGCGTGTCCGAAAGGAAATGGGCTATCCCCCTCTCGTCACTCCGACCAGCCAAATCGTGGGCACCCAAGCGACGCTCAACGTCCTCACGGGCGAACGGTACAAAGTCATTACCACGGAAACCAAGAACTACTTCCTCGGACTCTACGGGCGGGCGCCGGGCCCCCTCGATCATGACATCATGGCCCGCGCGATCGGGGATGACTCTCCGATCAAGACGCGGCCCGCCGATCGGTTGGAGCCTGAACTCGAAGCCACCAAAAAAGATTTGCCCGCCTTGGCCACCACGATAGAGGATCAGCTGTCGTTCACCCTGTTCCCCACGATCGCGCGAGACTTCTTTGAGGCGCGGGAGAAGGGGGATCTGACGCTGGAACCCCTCGAAAGCTTCCTGCCTAGCGGACCAGCTGCGGCCACTGAGCTCCATTTGGCCCCGGCCGAATTCAACGTCACGGTCCATGGCGAAACCTACCATATACAGGTATCCGGTTCCGGACGGAAGGTCGACGGCCGCAAACCCTACTATATCCGGGTCAACGACAAGCTCGAAGAAGTCTCATTGGAGCCGATCCAGGAAATCCTGGCCGGCGTGCCGGAGGCTCCAGACACTGGCGCAGGTGCTAAACGCAAACGGCCCAGGCCGTCCAAGCCTGGAGACGTGGCCCCCCCAATGCCAGGCCGCGTCGTCAAAGTACTCGTCTCGATAGATGCCATAGTCAAGGCCGGTACGCCCCTCCTGATCATCGAAGCCATGAAGATGGAAAGCCAAGTTCCGGCGCCGATCGACGGAAAAGTTACCGCGATCCTGGTCGCCGAGGGCGACAATGTGAAGACGGATGAAACGGTCATCCAGCTGGAGTAATCCGATAGTCCCACGTGCTCCCGTTCATGCACGCAGGCAGCGCTATGCTGCGCTGCTCACCTTCATCCTGTTCTGTCACAGCATGGTTGCCTGCTCGTCTCCCTCGCCGATTCCGGCACAGTTCGATGCCATTGAGCGCATACCCATTCACACCGTCCTCGTCCATGGCCAGCAAATCGCCTATCTGGATGTGGGAACAGGCCCACCGGTCATCCTGATCCACGGCTTCGGAGGATCGATGTGGCAATGGGAGCATCAGCAACACACACTCTCGCAACACTTCCGCGTTCTCACGCTCGACTTGCCCGGCGCAGGGCTATCCGATAAACCCGATATCGACTACCGAACGGATCAGATGCTGGAGTTCTTTGTCGGATTCATGGACGCTGTGCAGATCCCGCAGGCCGCATTAGTCGGCAATTCCATGGGCGCCGGCTTGGCCATCGGCATGGCATTGACACACCCAACATACGTTTCCAGGCTCGTCCTTATCGACGGGCTGCCGCAACATGTCATGGAAAAACTCACCAGCCCGTCGGTCAGGCGCGCCTTAGAAACCACTGCGCCTGCCTGGCTCGTCTCATTCGGCAACAGGCTGTTCGGCGGACTGATGATTGAGTCCGTCTTACAAGAAATCGTGCATGATCCGGCACTCCTGACACCGGCCGTCATCGAGCGGTCCAATCGCAACCGTCAGCGCCCCGGACTTATCAAGCCTATATTAGCCGTCAAAGAAAACCTTCCAGTATGGGAGTCCGGACTTGCTACACGCATCGGTGAAATCACCCACCCAACACTGGTGCTTTGGGGAGAAGAAGATCGGGTATTCCCCCTCGCCGTAGGTGAAGGACTCCATCAGACTATCAAGGGGTCACGATTCATCCGAATCCCCAAGGCAGGACACATCCCACAGTGGGAACGACCAGACCTGGTCAACCAGGAACTCATCACCTTTATTCGTCCCTAGCAAAGATGTTACTCTCTTGCCCGCACGGGCGAGCCATCGAGGCTCTCCGATGCCGACATAGGTGTTCCAATGCCTGTTAGCTGCACAAGCACAAACCACTATATTCATGATCGAATGATCATTATCGATCCACCAAGGAGGGCAGTATGAGGGCAGGATATCGTACGATCATTGGAGCCGCACTCTGCATGGCGATCGGGTTGACCGGATGCGCAAGCACCGGTAGCTCCAGTTTTCTCTACAAGAACTACACCGTCACTGACGGCAGTGCCGTAGCTGGTGAAGGCCGCACCGTCCTCTTCAAGGGGAGTCCCCTTGCATTATCGGGAACCGGCATTAAAGTCGGCGACTCCCTCAGAGAGGTGACGCTGACACAGACGGACCTCTCGCCGATCGCCCTCACCGACACAACGGGCAAGGGTAAGGTTCGGATCATCAGCGTCGTGCCGTCGCTCGACACGCCAGTGTGCGAACAACAGACCCACTATCTGAGCGAGAAAAATAAGGGCCTCGACAAGATGGTGGAATTGGTGACCGTGAGCGTCGACACCCCCTTCGCGCAAAAACGATTCGCGGGAGAAGCCCATATTGCCAATGTCACCTTCCTCTCTGACTATAAGGATACCGAGTTTGGGAAAGCCTACGGACTACTTCTCAAGGGCCCCCACATCCTGGCTCGTACAATCATGGTAGTCGATGCCAACAATATAGTGCGGTATCTGCAGGTCACGCCTGAACTGACTCAGCTGCCGGACCTGGATAAGGCCTTCGCCGTGGCCAAGTCATTGATCACTGCAAGCTAGACCAAAGAAAAAGGCTAAGGTCGAGGTTGAGGCTAAGGAGAGGGAGACGCATACTTCTCCTTAACCTTAGCCTTAACCTCAGCCTTGCTTTAGAATAAAGAGATGACCCCATACGATCTTCTTGTCATAGGGAGTGGACCAGCCGGCCAGAAGGCCGCGGTCCAGGCCGCTAAGCTCGGCAAGAAAGTCGGCATCATCGAACGCAAAGCCGTCGTCGGTGGCGTCTCCACCAACACCGGCACCATCCCCAGCAAAGCCCTCCGCGAAGCAGTCCTCTATCTCTCGGGATTCCGCCAACGCAACCTGTACGGAGCCGGCTATCGTCTGAAAAAGTCGGTCACGATCGAAGATCTCGCATTTCGCTCCAACCACATCATCAAGAACGAAATTGAGATCGTGGAAGACCAAATGGCGCGTAACCGCATCGACTTGATCCATGGAGAGGCCCGCTTCGTCGATCCTCACCGCCTCCTCATTCAACAGGCCGACTCGGCGAGAGAACATTATGCCCACGTGATCGTCATCGCAGTGGGGACAGTGCCGACCAGACCGGCCGACATTCCATTTGATGGTGACACGATCATCGATACCGACGGCCTCATCACGCTCAAACACCTTCCGGCCTCGATCGTCATTGTCGGCGGCGGCGTAATCGGCACAGAGTATGCCTCGATCCTAGCCATGATCGGTGTGTCGGTCATTCTGATCGACAAGCGACCGCGCTTGCTCGAATTTGTCGATGCTCAGATCATCGACGCCCTGCAACGGCAGATGACAGATATCGGCGTCACGATCTACCATGATGAAGAAGCCGTCGCGATCCGGAAAGAGTCCGACGGACAGGTCACGGTCTCGCTGAAACACCGGCCATCGATCACCACCACAACACTCATGTATGCCATCGGCCGCATCGGCGCCACCAAGCACTTGAGCTTGGACGCCGTCGGCCTCACGCCGGATGCGCGAGGCCGCATAGTCGTGAACGATCATTTCCAAACAGCAATTCCCCATATCTACGCCGTAGGCGACGTTATCGGCTTTCCCGCCTTGGCCTCCACGTCCATGCAGCAAGGGCGCCATGCCTCCTGCCATGCCTTTGGCCATCCCGACCACACCGACACGGACCTTCTGCCCTACGGCATCTATGCCATTCCTGAAATCTCCACGGTGGGACGGAATGAGGAGGAACTGGCCAAGGCAGGGATCCATTATGGGATCGGCATCGCCCACTATCGGGAAATCGCCCGTGGGCAGCTAACCGGCGATGAAACCGGTATGCTGAAGCTGCTGTTTCATAGCCACACCCGCGTACTCCTCGGTGTCCATATTATCGGTGAGGGGGCCACGGAACTCATTCACATAGGCCAGGCTGTCATGGCATACCAGGGAAATATCGATTACTTCATCGACACGGTCTTCAACTACCCGACCCTGGCGGAATGTTATAAAGTCGCCGCGCACGACGGCATCAATCGTTTACCGAGGCCCTGGCCCAGACGGACGTTAGACGTGAAAGGTGAAACGTGAAACGTTAGAGGGCGGGCCCAGACATGAAAATAGCGAGGTTAGGGCAATCGTCACCTCCAATCTTCTGAGAAGTTTCATCTCTCGTCTTACGTTTCACCGTTCACCTTTTACGCCTAACGGGGAGGAGGCCCATGTCATTTACAGATCGCTTAAGACAACTCGCCACACCTATCTGGGATGCCCAACTGACCCATCCATTCGTCGTGGCATTGGGCAAGGGAACCTTGCCGGAACACAAATTCAAGTACTACATCCTGCAGGACGCCAGGTTTCTCGGTGACCTCGCCCGTGTGTTTTCTGCCGGAGCGCTGAGAGCGCCGGATTCAGAATCAGCCCTGCGCCTGACGAAACTCGCCGAAGACACCATTGTCGTCGAACGGAGCCTCCACGAGGGATACGGAGCACAGTGGAACATGACCGCGAAGGAAATGACTGCCGTGCCCATGGCACCGACGAACTATGCCTATACGCGTCACATGCTCACTGTTGCCCATACAGGTTCTGCAGCGGAAATCACCGTTGTCGCCCTCCCCTGCGCCTGGATCTACTGCGTCGTCGGACAACATCTCCTAAAGCATGGCCCGCCGAAAAAGGATCACCCCTATGGGGACTGGCTTATGCTCTACGCCTCACCTGAGTTTGCCAAAGTGCAGGAATGGATGCGAAAAAAAGTGGACCAGTGGGCCAAGACGGCGGGAAAAGAAGAGAAACGTCGGATGGAAGAATCATTCGTCGTCAGCTCACGCTATGAGTGGATGTTCTGGGAGATGGCGTGGAACGAGGAGAAGTGGCCGGTATAAGAGGGCAGGCCAGGGCTGGGAGGCTCTCTCCACTCGCAGCCACAGAGCGCCGTTGACCGCTCTAGACTTCGCCTCCTCTTGGCGCCGAAAACTTGCCACACCACTTGCTTCGCAAAGGTGTGGCTTCG
>CAZGYZ010000136.1:0-5676 GCA_964530675.1 uncultured Nitrospira sp.
CGGCGTGGCTCACGCCGACGGCCTTTCCCTTGTTGTTCCGGCCGATGACCAGCACTCCGCCTTCGGCATTCGCAAAACCGCAAAGCCATTTCACATATTCGTCCCGCCAGGACTCCTTCCATTCGATGTGCTGGGTCTCCTTCATACCAGCCGTATCCTCCCGGTCAACAGTTCCTGCATCATGCCCTGCTTGAGAGCGTTGGTCTTGTTGCGGCGTTGCTCCAACGCCGCAAGCTCCGCGTCCATGTCCGACAGCACTTCGGCGATGGCAGTTTGTTCATTTATCTCCGGCGCAAGAAACTCGAAGGTAACAAAATCTTTCTGATACAAGTGAGTTATCGTTGAGCCTGCGGTAATCTTCGAAAGAAATTCGTCAAAGACTCTTGAGGTCAGAACATAAAACAAAAAGAGAGGGACAAATGCCATTTCCAATGGCCTTATTACGAATACACCACTATTTAGTGTGGCCGAACCATGTAAACTTTCTACATATCCCACTTTGCCAATCGTTCCGTCCTTGGTCAGCAAAACATCGCCATCTCTTAGCTGTATGTTGTGATCTTGGGCATAACGCCACTCATCAACAAAGTGACAGGTTAACCAATTCACCCGCCCACCAATGAAGTCCGTTCCCGTGACCAAGTAGTATGTGCCACTGCCCAAATACTCTTCTGTAGTTAGAGCTTGCCATCCAATTCGGGCCTTCAATGAAGCGTGTTTTGCCATGTTTCGTATCGCCCACTTCCCTCTAAAGCCCGGGAGGCGAGTCTTGCCGGTGAGGAGCTGCTGCATGGTTGCTTGTTTGAGGTCGCGCTTCTTGGCGATGAGCTGTTCCAGCGCGCCGAGCAGTTCATCCACATCGCTCAACGCCCCCGCGATGACACGTTGTTCGGAGAGCGGCGGAGACTGGATTCTTAAACCAGCCAATGTGCTCTGGTTGAGGTTGATCATCGTCGAGCCGACTGAAGTGTCTTCAATGGCTGCGATCACCTGCGGGCTGGACAGCACTCGTTGCAGGAAATTCGCATCGGTGTTTCCGCCGCGAATGATCATGGTTCCAGTTCCACACAACCATCCGGATTGGTGAGACTGAACAACTGCGCATCTTCCCATGTCACCACGGCGGCCCATGACGATCTCGCCAGTTTTGAGTCGGAAGTCCGAGAGATTGGATGCAGCCTTTTCGGTGATTGTCATCGTCCGTGTGGGCACCATCTGGCCTGCGATGATGTGCATCGGGTTGATCACTGGAACCCCGTCGTCCGTATAGTCAGACTTGTGTAGTGCACTGCCAAATGGGCCTGTGCGAAAGGTCGCGCACTCACCGAGCCGCTTCACTTCCCACTCCTCAGGGATCACGCCCACCTCGGTCTGCTTATAGCCGGGCTTCACTTCCATACCGCCCCCATCTTCTTCAGATGTTGGTCCACGCGAGCGGCGAGAGTCTTTATGTCATCGTTGAGTTTTGGCAACGGGGTGGCGTAGCGTTCGGCCAGTTGGCGGACGCGCCCGGTGAGCGTCTGCGACACGCGGTCGAGTTCGCCCTGCACTGCGGCTGCGAGCGTCGCCATCCACTTGTCATCCACGACGAGCGTCTTGATCTCACCCTCCGTGAGCTTGCCATACTGCGCTGCAACCTTGGCCATGAGCGATTCCTGCGCCTCTTTGACCTTCGCACTGGTAGCCGCTTCTTTGTCGAAGAGGACGAGGTAGTCGTTCAGCACTTTGCGCTCATCTGCCGCGCCGGCGTCTCCCTTGATGTCCTTCAGCCGCGCTGAGACCAAGGCCTTAGTGAGCTTGTCCTTGTCGGTCTTCGCCTCTTCCAGCAGTCCTTCCTCTCCGCTGTGCTCCTCGGCCATTTCTTCCATCGCCTGCTCGATGGCCGCGACCTCGACCTCCAGTTTCTCGATGGCCGCCTGCTCGGCGGCGAAGTAGCGGGCGATGACCAGCGCGGTCGGGATTAACTCGGTTTTATATTTCTGCTTGCCGACGGTGAAATCTGGCTTCTCCCTCGTCTTACTGCCTTTCTCCTCGATGATGAGCCGGGGCTTGGCGGCTCCGAGCCAGCCGTCGCTCACGATCATGTACAGGTCGTCCTGCATGGTCTCGGCCCAGTAGTCCATGAGGTGTTGGTACAGGTCGTAGGGGTCGAGTAGTTTGGCCTTCTCGAAGGTGCCAAGCAGGTCCTCGGCGAGCGTTTCCATGAACGACTTGGGTTTGGTGCTTGTGTCAATGCCCTTCAGTCGTGGGGTATTGGCCGTTCTCCACTTGGCGAAGAGCTTGGTTGCGGATTCATTGAAGGCGGTAAACTCTGCGTGGCCAAAGATGGCGGCTTTGATGTCTGCGGTTGCGACCCGGAGTTGGCTGTAGCCTGAGCGATCCGCTTTTTTGAACAGCGCGGCGCGCACGCTGGGAATAACTTGCCAGTAGCGTTCAAGCTCGTCGATGTCGCGGTCTGGAATGCCGCCGCGTAGATGGCCGTCAATGTCCTGTAGGTCCTCCGGCTCCGTGCTGTCGATGTAGCGCGGGAGGTTGAGGTTGAAGTCATTCTTCGGGTCGCTGATCTCCGCCCGCAACACCATGCGCGAGTAGCGGGTGATTTCTGCCTGGCGCGTGAAGGCATCCACGATCTTATGGATATCCTGGGCGCGGAGACGGTTTTTGTTGCCGTCCTTGATGAACTCCTTTGACGCGTCGATCATGAAGATACCTTTGCGGGCGTGAGCGTGCTCCTTGTCGAGCACAAGGATGCAGGCGGGAATGCTGGTGCCGTAAAAGAGATTCGCCGGCAGGCCGATGATGCCCTTGATGTAGCCGCGCTTCACAATCTCCTTGCGAATATCGGCCTCGGCCCCGCCACGGAAGAGCACGCCATGCGGGAGAATGATCGCGCCTTTGCCCGTGCTCTTCAGGCAAGCAAGTACGTGCAATAGGAAAGCGTAGTCCCCATTCTTCTGGGGCGGAATGCCGAACTCAAATCGATGAAACTCATCCTCTGCCGGATTGAAACCGGTGCTCCAGGCTTTGGTAGAGAACGGAGGATTGGCGACGACAAAGTCGAAGGTCTTGAGCGCGCCGGTCTTGGCGTCCTTGAAGTGCGGGCTGGAAACACTGTTGTCCTGCCAGATATCCGCCGTGGGGCAGTCATGGAGGATCATGTTCATCTTGGCGAGCGCCTTGGTGGCGTTGTCCATCTCCTGCCCGTAGAGCGCGAGATCAAGCCCAGTGCGTTCCTTCGCCTCATCGTGCGCCTTGAGGAGCAGCGAGCCAGAGCCACAAGTAGGGTCGTGGATGGTCTGGGTGGCTGACTTGGCGTCGCCGACGCCGATGACCTTGGCCATGATGCGCGAAACTTCCGCCGGCGTGTAGAACTGCCCCTTACTTTTGCCCGACTCGGTCGCGAAGTGCCGCATGAGATATTCGTAGGCGTCACCGAGCAGGTCGTCGCCCTCGGCGCGATTTCTCCCGAAGTCTAGGTCCTGAAAGATGGCGACAAGCTTGGAGAGGCGGTCCACCATATCCTTGCCCTTGCCCAGCTTGTCGGCGTCGTTGAAGTCGGCGACGTCAATCACGCCTTTGAGGTCGTTGGCCTCGGCGAGCTTGGCGATGGTCTTGTTGATCTTGTCGCCGATCTCCTTGTCGTGCTTCAGGGCAACCATGTCGGCAAAGCTGCCGCCCTTGGGCACATCGAGGAGGTAGCCTTTTTGGCTGGCCGCTTTGTCGGAGACATACTTCATGAACAACAGGACGAGGACGTAGTCCTTGTACTGCGAGGCATCCATCCCGCCACGCAGCTCATCGCAGCTTGCCCAGAGAGAACTGTAGAGTTCAGATTTCTTCATTGCCATGTGTCAGTCGTAACCTCGCTTGTTCACACAAATTAATCCGGCGCAGAATACCCCTTTCCCCACAGGAAATCACGCTGCCTAGGGGAAGGCGCACGGTCCAAGGCAAGAAGCACGGAGCGTGAAACATGAGGCGTAAGGGGTAAGGAGATGGGAGCGTATGGCGAGAACAAGAGCCGTACCTCGTGAGTTGTTTCAGATATCTAACGAGAGAGGAGATACGCTTACTTTCACTCAGTTCATCAGCCAGTCAAGCGAGGGTGCGGGAAGCTTTCGACTGCGGCCGTCGAGCGAGGCCCTTCTGAGGGCGCGCGCTCCGGGAGCAAAGAAAGCTTCCCACACCCTTGCGCCTCACCTTCTCAGGCCGCGCGTTGCGCGAGCACAGAAGATCATCAGGCTCCATCCCCTCCTCTGTTCTGCGAGCAAGAAGGGTACCTGGCCGCTCCCCACCCCTTTCAGGCATGTTTGTTTCTTTACCTGAACCAGTTCGATTGATCCTATTTGGTTCGTTGGACCGCCAGCCCATCAAAGTGGTTACGCCTACGGGGCGCATAGTTCTGATTGCGTTCCGAGTTTGCACAAGCTATATGATAGGGGTCTTGGCGATCTCAAGCCAAGTCGGCGTGACAAGAACCAATGAGTTATTCTGGTGGCCGCGTTAACCTATGAACAATAAACTGGCAGTTACGATAATCCGATGGGCCATCGCGGTTCCGGCGGGGCTCGTGGCTTGGTTCGGAGCGAACTATTCTATTGGAACCACCTTTGGCTTTGTCCACGGATTTGAAGTGGTCGAGGAGTTTTGGGACGCGCCGGATATGAACGGGATGCCAATTAGCGGCACATACATTATTCTCGTCACTCGGCTTGTTGCCGCTGCCGCCCTTGTGGGTATGATTGTCTACCTTGTACCGCGCTACCATCGACGGGTGGCGACTATTGCGGCCGCTCTTGTATCCGTTGCCGCCCTGGGCTTCTTGGCTTTCGTATGGTTTCAAGCTGGGAATGCTGATCTAAAATTCGGTCCGGATGGCTGGTACAGACATATCCTGGACGCGTTGAGCATTATCATGGGCGCAATATTCGGTGCATGGGTGGCATGTGGAAATCAGAGACACCGAACCCACGCGTAGCGCATAAAGCGCAAGAACTGACTGGTTTCCCTTGTTTGTTTGGTTTATTTGGTTTGTTTAGTTAAACGAGAACGACCAGATAAACAAAACAAACCAGATGAACCTGCCCCCTACCTCTCGCTTACTGTTTCCTCACCCGCCTGGCCCCCGTTGTCCCCACTATGACCACCACAGGCGCCTGAGGAGAAAAGGCCTGCTCAATGCGTTGCTTTCCATCGGTCGTGAAGATAACGATTCGGCAGTGACTCTCAAGCGGCCTTCTTTGCCCGACGCACGAGGGACTCAGCCATCGAAATAATCTCACCGTGACTCCAGCAATACTGATTGAACAGGAACTGGCTGCAGCCCAAGCCGCACAGCAAGACGGCAACGACGGAAAGGCGAGAGTCTGTGCGCGCCGCGCCGTGGCCCTTGCCACTGACGCGTGGCTCGCGCGACTCCCAATACCACTATTGCGCGGGGATGCGATGGCACAGCTCCGGCAAATTCAGCAAAACGCGTCCGTCCCTCTTCCTATCCGCCAAGCGGCCGAACGATTGAGCACCCCGGTAACTCGTCAGCACAGAGCCCCCTTTACGACAGATCCCGTCGCCGACGCAAAACTCATTATCATCCACCTCAGCGGCGCTCCTCAGAGCACAGGCCCGATGACGAGTAGGATGTTGAGAAAATCCACTAACCTGCGAAGATCATTGCGC
>CAZGYZ010000137.1:0-5657 GCA_964530675.1 uncultured Nitrospira sp.
CCTTCACACCAAAAGGCCCGATAGGTCTCTCGTACAAACGCCATCATATGCAATGGGTCACGCCGCAGAAGTGCCACCGCCTGTTCAATCGCCGGTCTCGTATTGGGTTTACCAGGAGGAAGCGCAATCGGCAGCCCTGGCGCCAACCGCTGGACAACCGCCACTTCGTGGCGCAGTTCAGCGCCCAACGAACCCTGCCAGGGTTTCATTGGACGAGGCAAATGCGAGGCATGCTGCACGCCTCGCCATTCACAGAGCGCGAGCAAATTCATCTCGTGCAACCGCTCGTGCATCGCATAACAGAACGGACAATTGAAGTCGCTATAGAGAAGGTTCCGCTTTTCATTCACGTTGTCTATTCTCCTATGAACCCTGCCGAACCTTAGCTTCTATGCATCGTAACTGCTCAGCTGTTCAGGCTGAAGGCCGAAGGCTATACATCATCTCTCAGATACGAATGCGGGGATAGCGGGATACAGGGATAGTCGGGGTAGGCTCTTACCCCTCTACCCCGTTGTCCCTGTATCTCTTCAAGCAGAGATGAATCCTCATTGCACAAGAAGCTCTCCCCTAAAATCCTTCCGCCTAGCTACCTGAATAATTACTACACATCGTTATGGTACCGACGCGCTCAAATAAAATCCACCGTCATGACTCAGCACGCATTATTCAGGAGCGCTTCTTCTGTCAAATGATAAATGTGGAATTTTGAATGTTGAATGTTCGGAAATCATCAGATGCTCTCGCATAGCCAATTGCTGCCGATTCCGATAATTTAAAATTCAACATTACCAATGCCGCTTCGCGACGAACCGTTATGAATCGTAATGCCGGAAGTCCGGCTATGCGAGGAGGCGCTCTAGTTTTGCGCGGAGGGTTAGGAGGGTTATTGGCTTCGTGACGACGTCATCCATTCCGGCTTGCAGGCATTTCTGTTCGTCCTCCGATGACGCGTGCCCGGTGAGGGCAACGATGGGCAGATGCCTGGACGTGTTCTGTTCCTGTCGCCTGATCTCTTGCGTGGCGTCATAGCCATTCATCTCCGGCATTTCGCAATCCATCAGCACGGCATCGTAGGTGGCCTGGGCAATGGAATCTATAGCTTCCTGGCCGTTCCGCGCCACCTCCACCTGCCAACCCAGTTTCTGCAGAAATTTACATGCCACAACCTGATTGATCTCATTATCGTCTACGACAAGAATCCGAAGCGGTGTGGTGCGGTCCGCCATCGATGTAATGGACAGCTTCACCGCTTGAACAGATGCCGTACGTTGAATCCCAGGCAGCAGGTTTGTGAAATACGTAAAGGAACTGCCCTTTCCCGGCGTACTCTCCACCGTGATGGTTCCCCCCATGAGATCAACCAACTGGCGACAGATCATCAAGCCCAGCCCGGTTCCTCCGAATCGCCTGGCCGTCGACACCTCTGCCTGAGAATAGGCTCCGAATAGTCCCGCCTGCTGATCTGCCGTCATGCCGATCCCAGAGTCCTTCACCGTCCACCGGAGAACCAAGGCGTCGGAATCATCCTGACTACACGACACAGTCTTCACGGATACGTGAATCCCACCCTGCTCGGTGAACTTGATGGCATTGCCGACCAGATTAAACAGAATTTGCCGCAGGCGAATCGGATCGCCGCGTAACTCAGAAGGAATGTCTGGAGCAATCTGAACCTGAACAATTAGCCCTTTCTTCTTAGCCGCTTCCGATGTCAGCGTGATGACATCCGTAATGAGAGAACGGAGTTCCACGTCGGCGACTTCCAATGTCATCTTTCCTGCTTCGATCTTCGAGAAGTCGAGAATATCGTTCACGAGAACTAAGAGCGACTCAGCCGACCGATGCATCGTTTCCAGTAACTGCCGTTGCGGATCGGTGAGCGAGGTATCCTGAAGCAGTTGAGTGCATCCCAACACGCCGTTCATCGGGGTGCGCAATTCGTGGCTCATCGTAGCCAGAAAAATCCCTTTCGCACGGGCCGACTCTTCTGCTGCTTCCTTCGCACGACGCAGTTCCACGTCTGCGGTAATATCGATTCCATAGGCCCTGACCTGCTTCAAGTCCCCTAACGGAAAGAAGGACCAGGCCAGCACACAGTCCTCTACGCGATGTTCCAATCGAACAGTCGGTTGCTGCGACTCAAGACAGAGCTTCAGCACATCCGACAAGTTCGAAGGAAATACGGCTTCTACCTGTCCCTGGATGGAGTTACCGTGATTGAGCAATTCCACCATAGCGGAATTGGCGTAGAGCACGTTGCTGTATTCGTCAAACTCCGCAATGGGATTTGGCGCATCCTCCGCAAGCCTGGCCACCCGTTGAATATCTCGCTCCGCTTCCCGTTCCTCCGTCAGATCGCGACAGACAACAATAGCCCCAACACACTCCAAGCCTTGACATCTGGGCCAGAACGTTGCAGCGATCTCAATACCGGTACCATCCGCTCGGACCCACTGATGGGACGACACCATTGTGACTTCACCGGTTCGTACGGTGTGTTCCAAGGGGCAATCGTGATGGCTTTCCCCCTTTGAGGAAAGGCAGCCCACCAACTCGTGAAACACTGAGCCGATGACATCCTGATGGCGGCCCACGAGCTGCTGCGCCACGGGGTTGAGAGACAAGATCCGTCCATCTCGATCCGTCACAAATATCGCTTCTCCAGATGACTCGAGAATGAGAAACGTGTCCTCACGAGTGGGCAACCAGGACAGGCTCACGCGGCCACCTGTCTGAGAACAGCTTCGACATCGAGACCTTCTCGATCCGCATTCCGCACATCGCGAATCGTCCGTCCTCCCTCTGGCTCATGCACTAAATCCAAGGAGATCGGCGGGAAACATGTCTCGCCGGACTGGTTTCTGCAGATATACAGAAGAGGCAGGTGAGCTTTCCCCGGTGTGATGGCGCCAACAACAGCGAGCTCACCGGAACTCAGGGCCACCACACTGTACAATGGATACACCCCGATCGCTCGAATCAAGTACGATACGACCTGCGAGAGCGCTTCATCGGCTCGATACCGTTGGTAGAGCTGCGTCAGCGCTTGATTTGAAGACATTGGAGTAAGACCTGTCTGCCCGGTCACAAGCTCATCATACTGGTCGATGATTCCAATCAGTCTGGCAGATTCCTGATGTGCCGCTGATATCTCCCCTGTCTGTTCAATCTGCGCGGCCAGATTATGATGCCCCTTCACAATGGCGAGAACGGCCTGGTCGGACGATCCGCTCTTTTCGAGGATCGCGCCCCCTTGAGTGGTATGGCTTTCGTACAGAGCCTGCTGAGCCGGCGGCATCGTTTTCGGTCGCTTCACAATATTCCGAGGTAAGCGCGTGAGTCCGATGTCATGCAACAGCCCCCCAATCCCCAGCTGCTGCAACCGTTCACGAGGATAGTTCAGGGCCTGCCCAAGAATCACGGACAGCGTGGACACGGTCAAACCATGTTCGTGAATTGTGGGATCGGGCTGTCGCAACCCTAACACGGCATAACAGGCGGCTTGCCGATCGAGGATATCGCCTATGGTCTCGTCGATGAGCTGGCTGGCGGCATCATAGTCCACAAGTCCAGTCATACGCGTCTGCTCAAATAGGCTATTCAGACGGTTTACCCATTCAGCACGACGCTGCCTTGCCTTGGAAAAGTTCTCAGCCAGCATCATAGCGGGGGACAGCGAAGATGTTGCTGCGAAAGGAGCAATAGGCTGTATCGGCGTTGGGGATTCGACAAGAACAGTCTCGACCAACGTCGATCGAGAGGGTTCATGGTCGACAACATCCAGCCCCTGCTCTGTGTCGATCGTCACCTCGGTGATTCCGGCACGCCGAAGGGCCTCGATTTCCGATTGATCCTTGATCTTGAACTTATGGCGAAGAAACGGCGTCTGCAGCCATGATCGGTTAACCCCGATCAGGTACATGCCAACCACGAGACGTGTAAGGGGAATGGTCTGTTGGGCCACGGGTCAGATCCTCAAGAGCACTAAGGACATTCAGCCCTACTCTATCGGTATGTATTCGTAATTCTTCAGTCCAGGGTCTGGAATATCTATTCTTCGATAGTGTTCATTGTGGCCGATTCTCACACCGCCGTCTCCCAAACCATGAAGCCAATCGGAAATCAAGTTCCTCATTCACCTGACCGATATGTAAGCCGACAGGGCGCAACAGGCTATCTCGCCAAGTCGTTGGAGGCGACGCCTGACACCGAACCTTAAGGAGGTGCCTGATGATCGGCGCAATTCACTCAGCTCTCTCTGGCCTCACCGCATTTTCAAGACAGATCGAAGCCACCGCTCACAATGTGGCCAATGTCATGACCGACGGATTCAAGAAATCTCGAACGGAGTTTGTCTCAGTGGAAACCGGTGACGTGCTCCCTGTCGTTCGAAAAGACGACTCCGCCGGTCCTACGGTCCTGCGCGATCGCGGCTACGGTCCAACACAAGTGGAATTGTCGAACGTCGATCTTGGTGAGGAGGCCGTCAATCAGATCATCGGTCAGCGAGGGTTCGAGGCCAACCTCCAAGCCATAAAAACTGCGGACGACATGCTGGGCAGCATCCTGGATATCAAGAAATAGCCGGCCCCTCCAGTCAACAGGACGCACGCCGGCAGAAGAACCTATCGCGTAGCATTCCATTCAGCCAATATGATATGTCGAGTCCATGGCTGGCCCCATCCTGCTCCTCATCCCTCCGCTCACTCAGCTGAATACTCCCTACCCTTCCACCGCCTACCTCACGGGATTCCTCCGTGGTCGCGGAATTGAAGCCTCCCAAGCCGACATCGGCATCGAGATGGTGCTCCGGCTCTTTTGTCGATCAGGACTCCAGGCCCTGTTTGACCAAGTACGCGCTAGCAAAGATGAGTTGCCCGGTGAAGCCAGACAGATGTTGGCGGTCGAGCCGGCTTATCTGAATACCATCGACCCGGTCGTTGAATTTCTCCAGGGACGCAACCCCTCCTTAGCCTTGCTCATTGCCCGCCCAGGATTTCTACCCCAAGGCCCTCGGTTTGCCGGTCAGAGAGAAAGCGCTGCGTCATTTTGTGCCTTATCGGAACAGGACCGTGCGAAACGGTTCGCCACCTTGTATCTCGAAGACCTGGCTGATTTGACCCAGGCGACCGTCTCTCCTCATTTCGCCCTGAGCCGCTATGCCGAACATATCGCCCGGGCAGCCTCATCGTTCGAAACCATCATCGATGCGGTAGCCGTCCCTCCGACAATGACGGATCGTTTCATGCTCGAATCCTTATGGGAACATCTTGAGCGCCTCAATCCCTCGCTCGTCTGCCTGACTGTGCCCTTTCCCGGGAATCTCTATGGGTCGTTTCGCATGGCCTCCTCGATCAAGAATCAACGGCCCGACATCACGATTGCCCTCGGTGGCGGATATGCCAACACGGAGCTTCGACGTCTGTCGGACCCCCGCGTATTCGACTATGTCGATTACGTCACGCTCGACGACGGGGAACGGCCTCTGCTTTCGCTAATCGAACATCTGGCAGGCGCTAGACCGCGCACAGGGCTCTGCCGGACGTTCTATCGCGACAAGGATCGGGTGGTCTTTGCGAATAATACGTCCGATCGGGACTTCAGCATGGATGAGGTCGGTTGTCCGACCTATAGCGGCCTCACCTTGAATCGCT
>CAZGYZ010000138.1:0-5621 GCA_964530675.1 uncultured Nitrospira sp.
GCTGCAAATGCCGTTTCGCTGCTGCGACAAACCTTCGGCTGGCAAGCCCGCCACTCGCTCCCTCAACACACTGTCCAAGTCCGGCTCGAAGTCTCACGGCTCCGCCCCTCATAGTCCGGCCGGTTCGATGGATCACCCGTCCCGGGCAACATCATTCCGCCACAATGGGCAGCCCTCATTGCTCACTACGCCACAACATATAGGGGGCCGGCGCATGACGACCCTCTTCTCCTTCCGATCTATCAGAGAGAAATTGGCCATCGAAATACATTGTTGGGCTACATCAGTTTTGAATGCTCAATATTTCTCCCCTACCAACCGATACAGCTCACAACAGAAGCTGAACCAGACTTTCCCTATATTCACATACCAGGAGGACCGATCATGTGGCAGCCGGAGAAGCAGGATACTAGACGCTCGATGCAGTCCCTCTCAACCCTGTCAAAAGATGTACCAAAGTCTCCTAATTCCCTACCGGAGTCCACAGAAGCAGTCGTGGCCTTCGTCGGAAAAGGCGTCGAATTCAAGGGAACGATCTCCTACAGCGGAGCCGTACGGATCGACGGTTTCCTTGATGGGGAAATCCATACCGACGGAACCTTGTTGGTCGGAGAAGAAGCCGTCATTACTGCAAAGGTGAGCGCAGGAACCATCGTGTGTATGGGAAAGATCACCGGCGATGTCACGGCAAGTGAAAAAGTACAGCTGCTCGCCCCTGCTGCTCTCAGTGGCGGAGTGAAGACGCCGATAATCTCGATCGAGGACGGAGTGTTCTTCAACGGCACACTCGAGATGACACAGGCGGTTCGGGAAGTATCCCGCGAGACGCCTCGGGAAGTATCCCGCGAAACACCGCATCGCTCCGTCGAGGATCCAGAAGCCTCAGCCAGCAAGCGAGCCGCTGCCTAACAACCATGAAGCGCTATCTGATTGCAAACCCCCAAGCGTACAACGATGTGGGGCCTGGTTCGGATGCACCTAGCCCGCATTATTCATGGCCGCTTCTGCTGCAATCGCGGATTCGCTGCTGCGACGCGCCTTCGGCTGGCAGGCTCGCCGCTCGCCCCCTCGACGTACTGTTCAAGTACGCCTCGGGATCTCGCGGCTCCGCATGCCCGTCTCGCAACGCGACTTCGCGATTTCGCGACGAACCGTCATGAATAATGCGGGCTGGTCGAAGATCGACATATCCGAGCAGCCGCAACGCCTCATCAAAAAAAGCACCGGCTGTAGGAGGCTGCTATGTGGGCGTTCGGAACAAGTCAGCCTGTCACAGTAACAGGTCAAGACGATTTTACGTTTCTGGGAAAGGATGTGGTCTTCAAAGGTGTCCTGACCTTGGAAGGCAACATTCGGGTCGATGGTCGGCTTGAGGGAGAACTCCGTTCAACAGGAACGCTGATTGTCGGGGAGCATGCAGTCATCAGGGGCAACATCATGGCCGGGATCTTGATCACGAGCGGTAAAATCAATGGCGATGTCATTGCATCGGAAAAAATCAAGATCCTTAAACCGGGGATTGTGATCGGCGATATTCGCACCCCTGCGATTTCCATTGAAGCAGGAGCATTTTTCCACGGCCTATCCGATATGGGAAGCGCTATGTGGATCGAAGACCGGAGCACGACGAACGAACAAGTTCAGAACCTCACCGTTCACCGCGACAGTCTGCGCGCTCAGAGCTACTAACCCTTCCTGCCCCGCATTATTCACGAAGGCTTCTACTGCAACCGTCGATACGAAAATCAGAACTCATGCGGTATTCTTTCTTCGCGCCAGGATCATACAAAGGGCGCTCGACCTCGCAAGCGCGGTGACGACGCACCTGACGGCTGGCGGGCTAAGGCCGCTTGAGCTCTTCAAGCATAAACTGCTTGGGTAGCATCACCGGGACTACGATCCCGATGGGATCACCCCGCTTGATGGTCGTCGGCTTTGTGAGCTGTAGCAGAAAGTTGGCGGTAAAAGCGTCATAATCCGGTAGCCAGTCGTAGATATTCGGCGTGCGCTTATACTCCTGGGTCTTTATCCCCTCCCACACAAAAAACGTCCGCTCCGGGTAATGATAGAAGTGGTTCGGCACATCCTTCATCATCAATCCCACCTGCTTGGGATAGTAGAACCGAATACCGCAGCAAAGCTTGGGATGCCCGCTGTTTAAGATCAAATCGACATACGTTCCTGAAAACGACTTGTAGCCAAGGATCCGCTCCTCCGGCAAGATCGGTGGGGCTTGCTACTTGACCCCATCGGCCGTTCGGCGAATCTTACAGTCCGCCGGAGACCGAATGAGCCAGCCGTACAGGCCCACTGTTCGCACCGGCCCGCAATCGTCGGGGATCACTTTGTAGCCCTCGACCGCCACCGTCCGCTGTTCGCTCAACGACATTCCGGACAACAAGGGTCGATGCGGCATGAAGTCGAGCTTCAGTCGCTCCGGCGCGATGGCAGTCGAATACTCCCGTTCCCAATAGACGACAACCTTGTCGTTCGGCTCCTCGTCGGAAACCTGTTCTGCTGTCGGCTCGCTCATCCTGCTAACCCTTCCTCATGTGGAATAATGTCAAGCCCTCTTTCAGCCTTGCTTTCGGCAAGATGGTACGATGCATCCGAAACGTGGGAAGCTGTTCAACCAACTCGTCCCAAAGAATGTGGAGTCCGTGGGATGCGCCGTACTGACCGAGCTGTGCCGGACCGACGACAAACGCATGGCCTCCTTCTCGAAGAACTTGGCTGACTCCCATCATATGTTCGGCCAGGCCTGCAGGTAGATCTCCTCTATCATAGGGCACCCAGTGGTAGATCACATCATAGGAATGCGGGGCTTCCCGATCGTACGGCCCTTCGTCTGAAATGAATCGAATATGCGAGAGCCAATCCCACCGCTGCAACTCGGCACAGATGCTCCAGAGTTGTTGTGCCTGCTTTTGCGCAAACGCTGGATACCGTACCAGCACGGTATAGTCTCTCGGCCGATCAAAAGTAATACAGTTCGCAATGACGGCATCGCCGTTATCGAGGAGCACGCGCTGGGCTCGCGTAAGGACCGCGCCGATTTCCCGGTCCTGCTCGCCAAGATCTTGCAGATAATCAGCCACGAACGGTTGCGCCGCGCACTCATCGATTTCAGAATCGTCTTCCGGATAGAGCAACACGGCGCCATAGGCGTCGGCAGGAGGGACAGGTGGAACCCCCTGGACAAAGACGGACCGCCAGTCGACCGGGCTCATGGCCACCGGCACACCAGACTGTTCCAGACTCCCTTGCGGCAGGGTCACAGCCAACGTCGTCTCATGATCGCGATCTTTCAGAACGACATGCCCTTCAGAAATTTCGGCACACCGATCACAGGGGACAAATCGACGGTCTTTGGGGCTCAAATAGGACAGCCCGGAAGAGTCCGACGCCACCGTTGCCCTGTGCAACAAGCCGCCTTGGAAAGTCAGACAAGCCCCCGCGCGTTGATCGAAATATCGAATCGGCATCGTTGCAGCCGGCAGCCAGACCACGCGATTGGACCGTTCAGGATTCATAAAAATCGTGAATGGGTCGCTTCCAGCAGGCGCCTGCGGAGTGAAGAAACTGCTAAATAAGCGAAACGCCGCTTCCGATGGGTAGGGGGGAATACCTCGGTAGCGCAAGGGCCGAGGGGTCGAGGCCCCATCATTCTGATCGTCGTAGAGTCCGCGAATCAATTCAAAGACCGCAGATCCCGTTCCCGGCAACAATGACTTAAAGAGTTCGACGACCGGCAGAAAATCGATAGAAGGCCAGTTCATCACCCCCATACAAGACATGAAGCGAGCCCGTTCGAAATCCCCATCCTGAAGCACATAGAGGGCATCTTTCCTCTGACGGATCGTCGCCCTCCCAGTCGACTCGATCAGGAAATCCTCATCCCGATAGAAGAACCGCACTTCCTCCATCGGAACCCGGAGCGCCTGAGCGGCCATCGCACGCAAATCGTCGGCTGTGAGCCGTTGCCAGCCAGGCTTACTCGTGAGATTGAGGCTGGTTTCATTCACCATACCGGACGGCTTTAACCCGACCCATTGTCCCCAGTCCAAGCGTAGTCGCGCGCGGAGGAGGACCACATCGCCTGCGGCATCAGTCCCCCACTCACATTCATGCAATGGGTTGCCTTCCGGATCAGTCGCAAGAAACCGGCGTCCATCCGATCGATAGAAGACAAGATGCCCGGTAACCTGGCGGACGACTCGCCCACCCGCCTGTTCCAAATCCTGTGCGAAGAGAAGATTGCTTGAAAAGCTGAGATGACCGGGGGTTGCCAATGCGACACAACGTGGATCGGAGGGCATCTACTCGCGGACTTGCCCGCTCCCCATGACAATAAACTTGAAGCAGGTCAATTCTTCCAGCCCCATCGGGCCTCGGGCATGGATGCGGGATGTGCTGATTCCGATTTCTGCTCCCAGCCCGAACTGGTACCCATCGTTCAACCTGGTCGAGGCATTCACCAGTACTGCGCTGGCGTCAACTTCGCGCAGAAACCTCATGGCCTTTGGATAGTCGGATGTCACGATGGCTTCCGTGTGGCGCGAGCCGTACTTGGCAATATGCTCCATCGCCTCATCGACGTTCTTGACCACTTTCACGGCTACGGTGAGATCGAGGAATTCTTTTCCAAAATCATCGTCGTTTGCGGCGGTAGCCGACGACGACAGCTGACAGGTTTTCTGGCAGCCGCGGACTTCAACCTTGGCCGCCACCAACTTATCGATGAAGGGGGCAAGCCAATGACGCGCAATGCCCTGATGGACTAAGAGGGTCTCCATCGCATTGCATGTCGACGGACGCTGCACCTTTGCGTTGAAACAGATCCGCTCCGCCATGGCTGGATCGGCATCGGCATCGACATAGATGTGACAGACGCCGGCATCGTGCCTGACGACGGGGATCGTGGCATGCTCGGTGATGACGCGCATCAGCGATTCGCCGCCGCGCGGGATAATCAAATCGATGTAGCGATCTTGCTTCAGCAAAAGAGGAACCAGCTCACGGTCGGGCCGCGCGACAAAGGTAATCGCACCAGCTGGTATCCCGGCTTTCTCCGCCGCCTCCGATAGGATCGTTGCAATCGCCGTATTCGAATGGATCGCCTCGCTCCCGCCCCGAAGCACACAGGCGTTCCCGGACTTCAAACAGAGGGCGGCGGAATCAGCTGTGACGTTTGGACGGGACTCATAAATAATCCCAATCACGCCGATCGGAACCCGCACACGCCCCACCTGCATCCCGTTCGGCCTTGTCCACATCTTCGGCATGTCGCCGAGCGGATCAGGGAGCGCAGCCACCTCGCGCAGACCTGACGCCATCTCGATAATCCTCTTGGCCGTCAGACGCAGCCGATCCGTCATCGCCTTCTTCTCCGGTTCGGCTCCGAAGGCCTCCAGATCCAGTTCGTTCGCGGCCAGCAGCGCATCCGTCTGCGCTTCCAGCGCCTCTGCCATCGCGAGAAGGGCCCGGTTCTTCACTGTGGTCGAGAGTGTCGCCAGCCGGCCAGCGGCGCCTTTGGCTCGTGAGACCAATTCGTTGACATATTCTGGAATCGGTATGGGCGCAACCACTTCTACGCCGACCGATTCGACAGGTTCGACTGC
>CAZGYZ010000139.1:0-5581 GCA_964530675.1 uncultured Nitrospira sp.
CAGCTTTGTTGAGTTCAGGCTGTATGACACAACCGAGGAGGATTAAACATGAATGTAAACTTGAGGTTTGTCGTCCTAATAGTCTTGTTTGCAGGAAGTATTCTGCTTTCATCTTTGGCGCAGGCTGATGCAAGGCCCAAGGCTCAAAACGGCGATGTGGCGCGTGGCAAGACCCTGTTTGTCAGGTACTGCACCGGTTGTCACGGGCCTGAGGGCGGAGGGGATGGGTACAGGTTTCTTCGTGGGCCGGATCCGGCTAACCTCACATCACCGTCGATCAAAAAGAAATCCGATGCCGTCCTGCTCAAGACTATCCATGAGGGCAAACCGAACATGCCGCCTTGGGAGACCCGC
The DNA here is from genome assembly GCA_964530675.1 of uncultured Nitrospira sp. Taxonomy (GTDB): domain Bacteria; phylum Nitrospirota; class Nitrospiria; order Nitrospirales; family Nitrospiraceae; genus Palsa-1315. Next base: position 355 of record CAZGYZ010000139.1, read on the forward strand.
CTGTCGGAAAAAGAGAGCAGAGACGTGCTGGCCTATGTGCGGACCCTCGCCAAATGAAGCGATGCGATCAGCATAATTGTGGCGGGTCTAGCCTGGGAGAGGTAAAGGGGCCTGGGGTTTATATAGAGGAATAGGGTTAGGCCAAGGGCGAATCGGGGGGGAAGGATAACGAGCGAGCTTGGAGGGAAAAAGGAGGGTGGTCTGTTGATCTCCTGTGCTCGCGGAACGCGCGGCCTCATCGATCGAAGGAGGTTAAGGTTGAGGCTTAGGTTGAGCGGCGATCAATCCGATCAGGCGTACTCTCGACCCTTAACCTCGACCTTTCGATGGGACGCACGCAGTAAAGAGCAGCTTTGTTGAGTTCAGGCTGTATGACGCAACCGAGGAGGATTAAACATGAATATAAACTTGAGGTTTGTCGTCTTGGTAGTCTTATTTGCAGGAAGTATTCTGCTTTCATATCTGGCTCAGGCTGATGCAAGGCCCAAGGCTCAAAACGGCGATGTGGCGCGTGGCAAGACCCTGTTTGTCAGGTACTGCACCGGTTGTCACGGGCCTGAGGGCGGAGGGGATGGGTACAGGTTTCTTCGTGGGCCGGATCCGGCTAACCTCACATCACCGTCGATCAAAAAGAAATCCGATGCCGTCCTGCTCAAGACTATCCATGAGGGCAAACCGAACATGCCGCCTTGGGAGACCCGCCTGTCGGAAAAAGAGAGCAGAGACGTGCTGGCCTATGTGCGGACCCTCGCCAAATGAAGCGATGCGATCAGCATAATTGTGGCGGGTCTAGCCTGGGAGAGGTAAAGGGGCCTGGGGTTTATATAGAGGAATAGGGTTAGGCCAAGGGCGAATCGGGGGGGAAGGATAACGAGCGAGCTTGGAGGGAAAAAGGAGGGTGGTCTGTTGATCTCCTGTGCTCGCGGAACGCGCGGCCTCATCGATCGAAGGAGGTTAAGGTTGAGGCTTAGGTTGAGCGGCGATCAATCCGATCAGGCGTACTCTCGACCCTTAACCTCGACCTTAGCCTTGACCTTACGATGGGACGCGTGCAGTGGGGGATCAAGCAGACCACCCTCCCGTGGAGAGATAACGAGCAAGCTTGGAGGGAGCATTGATAGTGGTTAGCCGAGCAGAAACATTGAAAGCTTGGGCAGCCAGGGGAGGACTGCGATACCGAAGCAAATGGAGAGGGCCACGATAGAGGCTACCAGGTCTTCGTCCAGATGCGTTTCTGTGGCGAAGATTACAGAGTTGACTGCGGAGGGCATCGCGGAGACCAGAATCACAATCGCCCGTTCCAGGCCGGTCAGGTCCAGTATGAGCACGGCCGAGAGGCCGAGCAGCAATCCGCCACCCATCCGCACTGCGACACCCAGCAGGGCCAAGGGCGCATTGTGGCGCAGGGCGGTCACGCTGATCGAGAGTCCCAGCACTAAACTGGCGAGGGGTGTCGTTGTGAGATGAATGGGCGTGAGCAGCTGATGTAGCCACGAGGGCAGACTGAGGCCGACCAGCTTCAACGCGAGGATGCCGCACAGGGCCCACAGCGGTGGAGCGGAGAAGAATCGGACCATCGCTGATCCGGTAGTGGGAGCGCTGGCGCCAAACCAGACCGCAAGACCGTACACCACGGTGAGTGTCAGCAGGCTTTGGCCCACATCAAAGAGCACTGCATGGCCTAATCCCTCTTCTCCAAAGGTGGCGAGGACGACCGGATAGGAGAAGTACACAGAGTTGATGAGACCGGTGGCGAGGAGGAAACCTCCTTGCTTGGGGCGGGTCAGTTGCAGTAGGCGGGTGAGCAACCAGGAACAGAGGAGCAGCGGGAGGGTGACGAGGCAGGCTGCAACAGGGAGCTTCCACGCAGTGGAACTAAATGTAACGGCGTCCAGGGAGACAAGGATCGTGGCCGGCAGGCACACTGAAAATACCAACGTCGCCAGCCGTTCTGCATGGGCTTTGGTGAGCAACGCAAAGGATCGAAGCAGAGCTCCCACAACGAAGATGGCGATGAACGCTTGGAGGGAGGCAGGCATCAAGGTGAGAGTAGCAAATATATGAGGGTGCAGCCAGATCCTCCTTCATGGTTGCGGAACCGGTACGATACAACGCTGCTTGTTCTAGATTGGCAGGTGGCCAACTCTGGCTCCTGCCGCCAGCCTCTGAGCATGACGTAACCCCCCAGCGCCGGTCGCCGTTGGGTAGGCGGGGCATTGTAAATCCTGTATGCTGAACATTTTGAGCGTTATCATCGTTTGCAGAGAGGACCCGACGGATGTCGCAATATCAGATAGAGCCTCATGTCTTCGTCATCATTGGTGCGACTGGTGACCTCACGCGCCGGAAACTATTGCCCGCGTTGTACCATTTACGGGATCAGGGAGTCCTGGAGACTCGCAACACGCTCATCGTTGGCGCGGCCCTGCCTGAGATGGGTGAAGAGGGGTTCCGGCTCTGGGCCTTCGAAGGTCTGCACAAAGCCGGCTGGCGCAATGAAGCGGAATTGCGCGCCTGGTGCGGCGAGTGCCTTCACTACCAGACCGTGCATGAAGGGGGAGTACAGGATTATGAAGCGTTGGCCTGGTACATCCGGCAGTTGGAGCGTACGCACAAGATGCCGGAGAACCGGGTGTTCTATCTGGCGCTTCCACCGGACACCGTGCCGACTGCGATGGAACGGCTCGACCAGGCGGGACTGCTCAAGAGTCACGGGTGGGTACGCGTCGTGTTCGAAAAACCGTTTGGCCACGACTTTAAGTCGGCCCGCCAGCTGAATACCACCTTGCATCAATACATCGAGGAATCTCAGATCTACCGTATCGATCATTACCTCGGCAAAGAAACGGTGCAGAATCTCCTGGCATTCCGCTTCGCCAACCCGATCTTCGAATCGCTCTGGAAACGCGACAACATCGAGAACGTGCAGATCACCGTTGCCGAAGATCTTGGAGTCGAGCATCGCGGGGCCTATTACCAGCAAGCCGGGGCGCTTCGCGACATGGTTCAGAACCATCTGACCCAACTCCTGACCGTCGTTGCGATGGAGGTGCCGGTCTCCTTCGATGCTGCGGCCATCCAGAGCGAAAAGCTGAAAGTGCTCCATTCTATTGCGCCGATCTCTCAGAAGGATGTGGTCTTTGGCCAGTACACATCGTGGCAAGTGGCCGAGCAAACAATTCCAGGATATCGCGAAGAACAGGGGGTCCCGAATGATTCCACCACGGAAACCTATGTTGCCCTGAAAGTGGAGATCCACAATTGGCGGTGGAAAGGCGTGCCGTTCTATTTGCGGACCGGGAAGCGATTCCCGCGCAAGCTCACGCAGATCGCGGTGATCTTCCGCGAGGCGCCCGCCCATGTCTTTCCATCCATCGAACCGGGCAGCATCGTCTCCAACAAGCTGCTCATTACCCTGCAGCCCAGCGAAGGGTTCTCCCTCTGTTTTTCCGTCAAGAGCCCGGGGCGTCCGTTCCACCTGAGCGACCATGCCTTAGAATTTGACTATCAGAAAGCCTTCGGTGAACTCCCCGAAGCCTACGAGACCCTTCTGCGCGACGTGATGATCGGGGATCAGACACTCTTCGTCAGTGCGGAGTTCACCGAAAAGGCCTGGCATCTTTACGACCCGCTTCTGTCAGGCAAGCAAGTTGTGCATCCCTACTCGGCCGGCACGTGGGGCCCCAGCGAGGCAGACGCGCTGATGGAACGGAACGGACATCAGTGGCAGCTTGGCTGGTAAGGGGAGACGGGAAAGGCCAGACCGTCCTTCTTGCTCGCCGAGGGGTGGAATGACACCCGTGCTGATCCCTTGCTCCCGGAGCAGAGAGGGGATGGAGCCTGATGGTCTTCTGTGCTCGCGCAACGCGCGGCCTCATCGATAGAAGGAGGTTAAGGTTGAGGCTTAGGTTGAGCGACGATCAATCCGATCAGGCGTATTCTCGACCCTTAACCTCGACCTTACTCTTGACCTTTCGATGGGACGCGCGCAGTGGAAGACCAATCAGCCCCCATCCCTGAAGAGATAACGAGCAAGCTTGGAGGAAGTATCTGTAGCCTCGCTCGACGGCCGCAGTGGGACCAACACGGGTGCCATTCCCAGGGAGAGAGGTAAGCGAGCTTGGAAGGAGCATTTAGAAGTATGAGTGAAAGGAGTAAGGGGCGTTCGATGCGCGCAGTGAAGGACAGTCGGTCCACTCCCTTGGGCGAGAAGGTGTGATAGGAGACAAGCGAGCGGAGGAGTGGCGATCTTGCTGCGGAAACCGCTGTTTCTTCTGTGCTACCATGCTCCAGTTTCTTCAGGTTGCCGGTCTGGCCGGACCCGGCGATGGTTGTACCAACAGGTCGTCGTACGTTCATCGCCTAGCAGGCTGCGAGAAACCCATTCGGCGCAGCAGGCCTTAGATCGTCGATGGCCTACACGTCCGGGACAAGAGGAGAACACTCCCGCAGGATGCTCAAAAAGGCCGTCCAGCAAGGCCGCAGCGAGTGAAGGGCCGAGGCGTACCCTCAGGGGTACGTTGAGGGTCTGAACGCTGCGAGAACGCTGCTGGCGGATTTTTTCAACATCCTGCTGGGTCACAATCATGCCGTTGATTCCTGAGCCGCTGAAACATCGTCTCATTCAGCTTCGCCGCGTGCTCCACGAGTACCCGGAACTCAGTGGGCAGGAAGTGAACACTGCCGCTGTGATCTGCAAATTTCTCGACGGGCTGGCCATCAAGTATCGGGCTCACGTCGCCGGCCACGGAGTCGTGGCCGATATTCCAGGACGCGCCGGAGTACCCTGCGTCGTCTTGCGCGCCGATACGGATGCGCTGCCGATTCAGGAAGACACAGGGTTGGAGTTTGCGTCGGTCCACGACGGCGTCATGCATGCCTGCGGCCATGATGGGCACACCACCATGTTGCTGGGCGCGGCGGCGCTTCTCTCCGAGGAGAAAGACCTGCCGGCTCCCGTGCGATTGATTTTTCAGCCGGCAGAGGAAAAAGGCACCGGCGCGCTGGCCATGATCAAGGCAGGGGCACTGGAGGGCGCGGGCATGATTTTCGGCGGCCATCTCGACCGTCACTATCATCCGGGGGCCATCGTCGTGTCCGAGGGCGCCGTCAATGCGTCGTCGGATAATTTCACGATTGAGATTATCGGGCAGGGCGCACACGGAGCCCGCCCCCATGAAAGCATCGACGCTGTCGTGGTCGGGAGTCTCATGATCATGGCGCTGCA
>CAZGYZ010000140.1:0-2279 GCA_964530675.1 uncultured Nitrospira sp.
CTAGAGGCTGGAGATGCCGTGGGTGACCGCATACTTCGTCAAGTCGGCTGTAGTATGAATGTCCAGCTGCTGCATGATACGGGCCTTATGGAACTCCACCGTCTTCACCGACACGTTGAGGATCGTGGCGATCACTTTTGTGCCGCGGCCTTCGGCGACAAGCTGCAAGACTTCGCGCTGACGCGCGGTGAGCGCTGTGGCCACCGCCTTGCCTCGCTCGCCGGTGGATGGCTTGAGGACCGATTCCAGCACATCTTTCGTGAGCGACGGCGTGAGATAGTGTTGGCCTTGGAGGACGGACTGGATCGCCAGGCTGAGCTCTGAAGCCGCTGAGCGCTTGAGGAGATACCCGCAGGCCCCGGCCTTGAAGGCCTCGGTCGCATAGGTCGGGCTGGCATGCATGGTGAGGAAGATGAGTTTGCTGTCCGGCACCAGAGTGCGGAGTTGCCTGGCCGCTTCGAGCCCGTTCAAGAGCGGCATCGAGATGTCCAGGAGAATCAGATCCGGCCGCAGCTTCTGCGCCGCCACAACCAGCGCCCGCCCGTCTTCCACCGTGCCCACCACCTCGCACTCACCCTCTACCAGCTTCCTCAGGCCGGCGAGGATCAGCGAGTGGTCATCGGCCATGAGGACGCGCGGTTTCTTCATGTGCTCTCCTGAACACGAGGAATCCAGGCACAGACCTTCGTGCCGTCTCTTGGCAAGGAATGGATTCGGAGAAAGCCGCCCAACAGACGCGCGCGCTCCTGCATGCTCATCAAACCGAGTCCTTTCATGCGAGCAGCCTTATCCTCAAGGTCGAACCCCTTGCCGTTATCGCGCACCGAGAGGCCGATTCCTTTGGACGAGCCGCTTAGCTTGACCGCAACGTCGGTCGCCTTGGCATGTTTGAATACATTCTGCAGACTTTCCTGCATCACGCGAAACAGATTGGTGGTCACCTCTTGCGAGATCGCCTGTGGCACCTCACGAGCGGTAAACATCACGGGCAGCCCGGTCCGCTTCGTAAATTCAGAGACATGGTCCCTCATGGCGGCCTCCAAGCCAACGTGGTCGATCAAAGACGGATGCAACCCGTACGCCATATCGTGCAGGTCGTCGGAAATCTTCCCGACCCGGCCCCGGATCGTCGCGAGTTGTTGAGCGACCGGCTCTGGTAAGGAGTTTCGTTCCATGCTCTCCAGGTCGACCGATAGAGCCGCCAAACGTTGGTTGAAGTCGTCGTGCAGTTCGCGCGCGATCCGCCTGCGCTCCTTCTCTTGGGCCTCGATCAGCTTCGTCGCCAGGGATTCCAACTCTTCCTGCTTATGCTTCAGCATATCCTCTGCAATCTTCCGCTCGGTGATATCGCGCAGAATGACGGTCAAAAGGTGCTTCCCCTCGACCTGGATATGAGAGATAGACGCCTCAATGGGAAATTCCTCTCCATTCGCTCGCAGGCCGAACAATGAGCCGAGACGTCCCATCGAACGGGAAGTCGTTTTTGTACTGACGAAGTGGTGCGTATGACCCTGATGCGCCTGCTTGAACCGTTCCGGAATAAAGCGGTCAAGCGGTTGTCCGATCGCATCGGCGCTTTGGCAGAAAAACATAGATTCTGCCGCTCGATTGAAGACCACCACGCGCCCCCCCTCATCCACAGTGATGATGGCATCCATCGCCGACTCGATGACCCCCTGAAACCGCGCCCGCTGACTCTCCAACTCCCGTTCCGCCAGTTTGCGATCGCTGATATCGAGAAGCGTCGTCCGCCAATGGGCGATATGCCCAGGTTTCTCGTACACCGCGAGGCTCTCCAGATGGAGACAACGGGCAGCGTCCTTATCCAAAAGCCGCAATTCGCAGTGTTGTCGCCTGCCGGTCTGCAAGACCTCCTGACAGTGCCGGTGAAAAATGACCTGATCGTCCGCTGCAATGAATCGGGCGAGGAATTGTCCGATCAGCTCCTTCCGGTTGATACCAAGCAGCGTCCCCGCATGCAGATTGGCCTCCGTAATCGTGCCTTGCCTATCCAGCGTGAGATAGCCGACCGGGGAAAAATCGTAGAGGTCCATATAACGGTCGCGGGCCGCTTCAAGCTCCAGCTGGGACCGGCGCAGCTCGTCGTTCTGCATTTCCAGCTCGATCTGATGAACTTGCAGTTCATGTACAAGCTGTTGCACATCCTTGACCGGCATAGCCGCGACATCGCGGCGCGTGGTGCGCAGCCGCTCTTCCGCCTGAATGCGGAGCCCTTTGGCCTTCGTGGATCTGCCTGGTTTCTTGGCCATCACATTGTC
>CAZGYZ010000140.1:2379-5567 GCA_964530675.1 uncultured Nitrospira sp.
CAGCCTTCCCCTCAGGCCCCCTCATCTCTTCCATGGCTAAGAGGATTCGGCCTGGTAGCGCCGCTTCTTGCTCAAGTCGATGGCCGTTGAGCACCAACACCCTACGCCCGACGTGGGGAAATGTCTCGTCCACGATGAAGTCCTGGAACGAGGTGCGCTTCGGCAGAATCTCTTCCAGCAGGAAACGTAAATCGGGGATATTCCAGGCCCCGGCGCAGAGATGGTAGAGGAGCTGCTGCTCGACCTCGCGCGGCGTCACCTGAAAGGTCCGGTAGAAGGACTGGTTGGCCGAGACCACGTGGAGCTGGTCGTCCAGCACGAGCAGGGGTTCGCGAATCGTCTCGACGATGCTGGCGGCCACGCCGCGCGCAGCCTGGACAACCTGCTCCGCGTTCCTCAACTTGGTGATGTCCTGAAACGTCAGCACGAGCCCGTCGATGGCGTTCTTGCCGGTCCTATAGGGCAGGATCCGCATGAAGAACCAGCTCCCGTCGGCGGCCTGGACTTCCCGCTCCTTGACGACGAGCGTCAGGAGCACGTCCTGCGCATCCTCCAACAGCCGGTCATAGGTCAGCTTCGAGACGATGTCCGACAGGGGGCGTCCGACATCGACGGCGATCAGGCAACTCACCCGCTTCGCCTCCAACGTGAACCGCTTGATGCGCAGCTCGTTGTCCAGAAAGATCGTGGCAATCTCTGTACTGTTCAAGAGATTCTGCAGATCGTCGTTCGCGTCCGCGAGCGCATCGAGCTTACCCTGGAGTTCGGAGTTGACGGTCACCAGTTCCTCATTGAGGGATTGCATCTCTTCCTTCGCTGTCTCCAATTCCTCATTGGTGCTTTGCAGCTCTTCGTTGGTGGACTGCAATTCCTCGTTGGTGGACTTCAGTTCCTCATTGGAGGTTTGCTGTTCCTCGATCGTTTGTTGCAACCGTTGTTTCGTGAACTCCAGTTCCTGCAGGAGTCTGGGCTCCCCTTTCTTCATCGATGCGGCCTCTCGCGCCGGTGCGCCCTTTCGCGCGGCGGTCTTGTCTGCCCGCACCGTTTCAAACGTCACCAGGAACAGGCCCTGGAGGGCCTCCGGCTCGACAATTCTCTTGACTGTCAGGTTGACCAGGATGACGCTACCGTCAGCCCTTACTCGTAGGCCGCGGCGCACGACTTCCTCCTCCTTGCTTGCCGCCTGATGGAGCGCGGTCGCCAGATAATGTTGCAATCCCTCCCTCGCCATCTCCACCAGACGGTGTGTCGGCGGGCCAGGCGCCGGTTCAAGATAGGAACCGGCGTGGCCATGGGTGTAGACGACCTCGCCCCGGGCGTTCACGAGGACCGCCACCGGCGCGTAGCGCGAGACCAACAGCTGCTGGATGAGATCGGAAATCGGGGCGGGGCGTGTGGTGGGAAGGGGCGCCTCGCCCTCCGCGTGAGTCCCGGTTGTCGCCTTCATCATTCCGACCGGAAACCGTTCCAGGTGAGGAAGCGTGCCGGACTCTGCCGTCCGCCTGAACAGCTTCCATTTCCGGTCGATGACGGTGAAAAGCTGTTCGAACTCCCCGACCGTTTCAGATGTACCGAGAAATAGGATGCCGTTCGGCTTCAAGGCGTAGTGGAACAGCGGCAGGACTTTGTGTTGCGCATTGGCGTCCAGATAGATCAGGAGATTGCGGCAGGACAGGAGGTCCAGCTTCGTAAAGGGGGCATCGGTCAGGATGTTATGCGTGGCAAACACGACCAGATCCCGAATCTCCTTCTTGACCCGGTAACTGCTGTCTTCCTTGGTAAAGAACCGCTGCAGGCGCGCCGGGGTGAGGTCCCCGGCGATGCCGACCGGGTAGAGGCCGGCGCGTGCCGCTTCAATGGCCCGGTTGTCCAGGTCCGAGGCGAAAATCTGCAAGGTGAGGCGGAGCTTCCGCTGCGTCAGGTATTCTCGAATGAGAATTGCGAGCGAATAGGCCTCCTCTCCGGTGGAACAGCCGGCAACCCACAGGCGCAGGGTCGCGCCCTCTGGCTTGCCCTCCACGAGAGCGGGTAACACTTTCTGTTCGAGGATCTCGAAGGCCTGCGGGTCGCGAAAGAAGCTGGTGACCCCGATGAGCAACTCCTGGAACAGGGCATCGAGTTCGTGCGGATTTGCCAGCACAAACCGGAGATACTGTCTCAGGTTCTCGATCTGGTGCACGTTCATGCGGCGTTCGATGCGCCGCTGAATCGTGTTCTCTTTATAGCGGGAAAAATCGTTCCCGGTCCGATCGCGCAAGAGGATAAAGATCTTGCGAAGCGTCTGGGAGGCGTCGCGCTCAGGGAGAAGTTGCGCCGGTTTCGTCAGGCTGCACGCATAGGCGCGCAACGGCTCCGCCATCTGGCTCGCCGGCTGGACCACATCGATCACCCCGGCGGTTATGGCGCTGCGCGGCATGCTCTGATACTTGGCCGATTGCGGATCCTGCGCGATCGTCATGCCGGACTCGGCCTTGATCGCTCTCAACCCCACGGTACCGTCGCTGCCGGTCCCGGACAGGATGATCCCGACGGCTCGTTGCTTCTGATCCTCCGCCAACGAACGGAAGAAGTAATCGATGGGCAGCGGCACGCGATCCTGCGAGGGGGGCTCCATGAAGTGCAGGATGCCGTGCAAGATCGCCAGGTTGGTCCCGCCCGGAGCCATATAGACGCGATTGGCCTCCACTTCTATCCCGTCCGTAGCCTCCACCACCGGCATCGCTGTGCATTTACTGAGCAGGCTCGGCAGGAGACTGACATGGCCCGCATGTTGGTGCGAGACCACCACGAAGGCCATCCCGCTGATGGGAGGCATGTGGCGGAAGAACTCTTCCATGGCTTCCAATCCGCCGGCGGAGGCGCCGATTCCAACAATCAGGAAACCGGGCGGTTCTGAGAGCAGGTCTGTCGATGGAGCAGGCTTCGCCGGAGGGAGCGTGCCTTTCACTGGCTGCCGCTTGGCACCCTTGTTCTTGGCGCCACTCTTGGTGGGACCTGCTCTTTTCGTCGTCTTTCGTGCAGCAGCCACAGGGTCGTCTCCTCGACATGACAGAAACCGCGGCATCGGAAAGTGGCACCCGCAGCTGAAGAGCTCATCAGGAGCCAGAGTCTAAGCCTATTCTCACTATTCAGACAAGCTGGAAGATCGCCACCGGGCAGGATCTAGTAATGTCTCTCTCCAGAACTAG
>CAZGYZ010000141.1:0-1730 GCA_964530675.1 uncultured Nitrospira sp.
CCCATCCTACTCACAAGCCGGAGGCATTTTAAGAACTTATTTTGGACAAGAGTGCCGCTAAGCCGTTTCATTGGATTAATACAGAAACGTTCTGGGCGTTGCCCCTGTCTCTCCCCGCTCAGCCACTTCAACAGACACTTGCCCGACAACCCGGCCGTCTTCGGTCTCGACGTCTACACGCCAGTCCCCCGGATCGAGCCGTTGTTTGAACGTATAGGCGCGGTAGCCTCCTTCTCGACCGCCGGCAATCTTGATCGGAATCTTGTCGGCATGGATGAAGGGCTTGTTGCTGTTCGCTCGAAAAAACCAATGGTGGTAGACAGTCGTGTTCAGCGCGACCGGGGCGAAAACGGCGGTGAAGCAATAGATCGGCTCATTGGCTGGGAAAGGGCTCTGCGAGCGCTTCCAGACCTGATACCATTCACGATCGAAACTGAGCGCAAACCGGTCGTCCTGCTTCTGCACTTCGCGATACATGCCGCCGAATTTCATCGAGAGCGGCACTGGTGGAATCCAGTTCATGAAATAAAACCCGACGAGAATGCCGATGAGGGCGATCGCCGGTCCTCCGACCAACACCGCTTCCACCCGCGAACGATCCGGATTGCGTCGATAGATCAGCTGCACCACGCGCAGCGTCACGCCCGCGCTCAGTATGGCTCCCAACAGAAACACCCAGGGTCCGATCGTCCCAATCATGACGGGCAGGAAAAACGTAAAGAAACTGAAGCAGGCCAGGGCATACAGCGCAACGAGTAGGCGCAGGTTCGAGAGGCGGTCTCGCAAGAACTCGTTGGCAACCAGCAGCAGCACGAGCACGCCCAAAAACACTCCCGTACGGGTGAGTGTGGCGCTCCGCGAGTAGAATACAGCGTAGGCACTGAAGAGCCCGCCCAGGAGAAACTGCATCGCCATTGGATAGTAGGGCCGAGCCTTCCTCAAGAATCTAGTGAAGGCTGAGCCTTGCGGTTCGATCGCTGGCGACTCCGTCGCCGCCCCAAGCCGACCGGTGAGGACGATGAGAAAACCGAGGGCCACGAGATAGAGAAGGAGAATCAGATTGTCTTGCAGTCGGTCGATGCGAGTGAGTGTCAGCGTGTCATAGCCCACACCGGAGAAAAAGAACACCGCCGGCATAAAAGGCTTGGCCAGAACCGATTGAATCTTGACCAGGGGACTCATGCCCCCACTGTGCGGAATCCCCCCTGGTTGTTCAATCAAAAATCGGTTTTACGAAGACAGGGGTCACCTCATCGTGACCCCTTCTCGATCGAGGGTATTCTTACGATTGCCAAACAAAGGAGAAAGCGGACAGCTCAAAACGATCGACCTTCTCACCCTCCCAACCCTGGCGGCTACTTCACCCACCCACCTTGAGTCTGCCAAGACAGCCTCTTTGCCCAGGGCACGCCTTGTCCCAAGCAAGGCCGCAGGGGAGAAATAACCGGAGGCGTACCCTCTCGGGTACGTTGAGGATTATTTCGATCCGAGAACGAAGCCTGGGTCAGGACGCGTCTCGGTGCGCCGGGGGCGGGTGGGTGAAAAACGAGATCGTTTTCAGCTGTCCGCTAGACGAAAGGAGGGAGCGGCGCATACACCACTGTATGTCCAATCACCCGCTCCAGCCAGGGAGCCATCAGATCTTCGCTCAGCGGGGCTCGGTTCAGACGGGCCTCAATGTGAAATCCCGTCTCGTTGCCGACGATCCCGATTATGGCGGAGGCATCCTC
>CAZGYZ010000141.1:1830-5552 GCA_964530675.1 uncultured Nitrospira sp.
CAGAAGAAGGCCACGGAGGGATCGCATGGACGCAACACCAGCTGCTGCTTCTCGATCAATGTCTCGATGGGAAGTTCCAACAGGGTGATTGCTTCGAGGAACGCCGTACGCCGTTCCTCGAGCCATTGCCCCCGCTCTGCATCGCCGCGTCTCTCGCCGGGAGTGATGACCTCTTTGGTTTGGAGTCGTACGCGGATAAACGAATGGGCGTGGCGAAATCCCAACCAGAGCATACTGTGGGGATCGTGCAGCCGTAACGGATCGCGAATGCGCCAGGGATGGCTGATTGAGCAGTAGGTGCCCACATCCTGATAGCGTTGGTAGACAGTGTGGTAGGCCCCGGCCAGGAGAAAGAAGTCGCCCCGCCAACCCTCCCGGACGTGAATCAGTGTCACATCTTCCGTGGACCACGCATCCAACTGGTCGAAATCCTGAGGAGACTCAACCGTCCATTCCTCGACGTAACAAATGACGTCCTTCGCAGGCACTGCAGGCTTCAACCCCAGAGCAGCCAGCCGTTCGCCCACGGCGAGCACCTGCCCGAAAGTCAGCGGGGTCGTCGTTTCCCAACGACGTTCACGCACAGTGGATCATCTCTTCCCTCGGCACATCACCGTGCCGGTCGCAACGCCTTGTGGTCGATCATTGTATCGACGAGGTATCGATCGATATCGTCCTTCAGAGTCGCCGACAGTAACTGTTGCACATCGTCTTCGCTGAACCACACCACAGTTTCACGTTGCGCCCCCTCAATGCTTCTTGTCGTCGAGCTCTGGTCGACGAGGTTTCTCGCGGCGATCACCAGATTGCTGCTCGTGGTCACCACCGTCGAGAAAAGCCGGCTCTTGGCGTTGACTGAAAGATCGTGCACCTGCCCGCTGATGACGATGTCGGCATCGTTCAGATTCGTCACGGCCCCGCTGGAAGCCACCCGCACCGTCCAGGCCCGATCTTTCCATCCGCGCGCTTTCAGACGATCTGCGAGGATCTGGGCAATCACATCTCCGAGCCGTGCACCTGCCACATTGAAGTTGGTCACCCCGCCCCACAAATGGGTCCGTAGACCGAGCCGACTCCAATCCAGCCGCCGATCCTCGAATGGTTCGATGACGATTCTGACTGGTTCCGGCTCCATGTATGGCGCCGCCGCTTGTTTCTGCTGAAGATCCAGATAGAACGTTTTCCCTGTACCCCCGCAGCCCGCTCCCATCAGCAGACTGACAGTGAGCACGATACCGATGCCCAGTCGTCCCCTTGTCTGTTTCACGATGCCATCCTCCTCACTTGCGAATGCCCGCCGCGCCGTTGAAGCGGGCTCAGTGTACCCAAGTTGCCGATCAGAGACAAATACCGTGACTGACAAGTATTGGCTAAGCGTGACTCCATTGACCAAATCCTAGAGTGAAGGCTAATATCGCTCACACGCAGACTGCAGAAATACTATCGGTAGCACGATAGAGTACTATTCCCGCAGGATGCTCAAAATGGCATCCCAGCAAGGCCGCAGGGAGTTCGGCGACTGAAGCGTACCCTTGGGGTACGTTGCAGGGAGACGGACGACTGAGAACGATGCTGGGGGTCATTTTCAGCATCCTGCGAGATCAACTCAACTCAAAGGGGGAACCATGGCTGAAGTCCCTGATGCCTATGCAGACCAATTTCAACTTCATATTGGGCCACTTGGGTGCACGCTGAACTTTCAAGTCTCCGGAGCAAATCTGGTGGCTCCAGGTACTCCGCCGCCGATTGAACGTGTTGCTACGATTCGGCTGAGTCTTCAGCACTTGAAAGCCATGGCGTTCATTCTGCATAAACAAATAGCGGGGTATGAAGCCCAAGCTCAGCTGTCCACCAACCTTCCTGTCGATGTGTTTCGAGCGCTGCAAATTCGGCAAGAGGATTGGGAGGCATTCTGGCGCCCATAGATCCGCTAGCGGGTGACAATCGGAAGGATGGCCCGAAAGGTCTCGCGGCTGAATTCCGGCATCTGACCAGACTGAATCCGCTGGTCGGTGAACGGTAGAAACCGGACTATCTTCACAAAAGACCGTTCGGCTAACACAGCGGCAATCTGCGCCTTGCGATCGTGGGTGATCGGCAAGGTATACCCCTCGCCACGTTTCCATTCCCACAAGGTCGGCGCCAACGACAATTCCAGCCCCTGCCCGGCTAGCTGATGAAACCGGTCCACAATCCGCGCCTTGTGCTGTTTGATCCCTTCCCCTTCCAACAGCAAGGCACACGCGAGGTGATGTCCCCACCAGAAAAGGGTTCGAAAGGTAAAGGCGTTCGAGTCGTGAAAGTGCTTTGGAAAGTCCAGATATTGGTAGGGGAAGAGTTCGAGAGACTCACCCTTCACGAACTGACAGTTGGCAGGATTGAAGCCCGGCGGAGTGATGAGAGTGGCCGACCCAGCTTCTTCTTTCAACGCTGCATGCGTGGCTGTGAGCAAGCCGCGCACCTTGGTCATGATCTTCGCCTTGGCGCGAAAGAATTGCTGGTCAGCCATTAAGGCCGCTTCTTCGTCTGAGAACTGTGATGGCGATGGCATGGCTGTCGATCGGCTAGATGACTGGCGTGAAAGGCGCCGGCTACTTCTGATGCGTTTCGAACTGGGAAACCGTCAGATCGTACTGCGCCCGGCATTCCGCACAGCGAACCCACACCGCATCTTGAAACACATCCATTTCACGAAGCGACAGAGCGGTAGCATGGGTGCCCATACAAGTCTTGAGCCCCACGAGCCCATCCGGCTGTGCAGAGTCCGGTTCAGGCGCGGAAGAATCCCCAGTCGAGACTAGCCTGGTAACCGACTCGGTGGTCACCCGATGCACCATGCGGCAGGAACTGCACGTCAGCACCACAATACGCTCCGGCTCAACGCGCTTGACCGTCAGACAGAGTGGATGCACCGACCAGCATTGTTGGAGAAAGGCTCCACTCCGGATAATCTCTGCCATCGACCGTCCTCACCCCGAAACAGGTTGCTAGCCCGGTTCATTTGGTTGGTTTGTTTGGTTGATTTGGTTAGTTTCGTTCAACCAAAAAACCAGACAAACTAAATAAACCAAACAAACTAGAGTGCCCACAGAGCCACCATCACCACCATGCCGATCACGTAAGGAATCACGCAGGAATAGAGCACGGCCACCCAGGCACGATCCGGCGCGATATGCCGCGATAGCTGCTCTTTGTAGACGAATTCACGGGAGAGGATCAACACGGTAAGCATCAGCGCCAGCGTCCGAATGGTCCTCGACCAGG
This sequence comes from uncultured Nitrospira sp., assembly GCA_964530675.1. GTDB lineage: Bacteria > Nitrospirota > Nitrospiria > Nitrospirales > Nitrospiraceae > Palsa-1315. Next base: position 5,095 of record CAZGYZ010000141.1, read on the forward strand.
TGTAGGAACCGCTGAGGAGAAAGTTCGCCGTGAAAAATCCACTGAAGAGGAGGACCAACGGCGCCAGGATGAACCGGACTGTGTCGTGGGAAAAGGTATGCCACCAGCCCGGACGGGCCTCTACCGGGCTTGTTTGTGAAACAGGACTCACGACCCAACGGCCACTGGAGTCGCTGCCTTCGGCGAAGCAGAAGAGCGATCTTCTTGAGCAACGCGGCAGGTCTTACAGACGCGGGGACGGGCTTTCAGAAATGAAACCTTTCCGTTGGCCAGGCAACTGTAATGGACAAAATCCTCGCACAAGGCGCAACGAGACCAGCCGCCGCTGAAAAACGTCTTATCGCGGTAGAGCCCCTCCTTACAGACTGAGCAAATCCGTGGCTCAATTCCCAGCAGCATCGGCTCCCATTTTCCCTCAGCATTTCTAATACTCATGGGACGGAAGTATAGCCAGCCAC
>CAZGYZ010000142.1:0-5543 GCA_964530675.1 uncultured Nitrospira sp.
GGGCTGTGCTCTACCAACTGAGCTACCTCGGCACGGTTCACGGCAAGAAGAGCGAGGCACTGTTACAGGATCGTCCTGGAAAAATCAAGTTACCTGGTGTATCTGGTTCATTTGGTTTGTTTCGTTGGTTTGGTTCAACCAAATAAACAAGACAAACCAAATGAACCAGATAGGCTGTGGCGGAGAGGGAGGGATTTGAACCCTCGGTAGAAGTTTCCCCCTACGGCAGTTTAGCAAACTGCTGCCTTCGGCCACTCGGCCACCTCTCCACTGATCTCAGCTCTATGCAGGGTTCCCGATGATCTGCGACGCAGGTCGATGACTCTAGCCCGGACTATTCATGAATACCTGCTACGTCGTCCGATCCTCTTGCCCGGCGGGGCTTTTCTCGTTCGGCCTCCTCAACGGACTGCCTGTACGCCTGCGTCGGCCTCACTTGCGAGAAGCCCCGGCGGGCTTCGGTCTCGAACGCCTCGCGACGGCATTCATGAATAATCCAGGCTACTAGGAAGACCGGCAAGCGAGCGGTGATCTTACCCCAGGCCATGTGAGAGGTACAAGCGATTCGCGAGGTGGGTGAAGAAAAAATCCCTGAAAAAACAGGAAAGGCGAACGGGTGCTAACTGCCTGTTCCAGTTAGTTTCGGTCGGTGCTCCAAAAGTTGGTCGATTGAGGATGTGAGGCTGCGTGCCCATTGCGGTGTCTGTGTCATGACTTGTTCCGATGACCGATAAGGGATCGTGTGGATCAGTGGAAGCCCGATTGCAGCCGGTTGTGACCGGGAGCTGGGATTGCGGGCAATGGGTGTCAGGTAGTGGAGCTCAACATGGCCCGCTCTGACGACACCGCTGTGTGCCAACATAAGTAATGCGGTAAGTTTCTGTTTCCTGCGCGCTCTCCGCATCCGTAGATATTTAATATATTGAAACACTGAAGAGAGGGCACTCATTGTGTGTTCCTTTCCCATCGAGTAATGGTCGACTATTACATCCAGAGGATTCGGCCGATGTCTTCATCGAGTCCGCGAGGACGCTGGCACTGAGAGCAGCGGGCAAAGAGTCCGCCGGCTTGCAGGGTCATGTCGCCGCGAAGCACGAGCTGATACTGGTGCCCATGGCAAAAGGGGCAGGCTTTCCCCTCTAGTATTCGTCGAATATTCCCAATCTTCCCCATTTGATTGCGCATCGGTCTCTCCTTCAAGAAATGATGCCCACGAGTGAGTTGGAGTGTGTGACTGATGTGGATATTGCGATAGGGCTGAATTTTTGAAAATACCGTAGAGGTAGGTGGAGCTGAACTAAAGTGGGGGTCTATTGGGCGATGCATCGTGAATAGATGTGGGTATTCTTCTTGACTCAGATAGTCCGTAGCATCCTACTCATCTGAGGCAGTAAAATGCTATACACCGTTAATAATATAGCAATATCATATATTTACATACATTATATAATGTATGCATAGAAGTATTTCGATAAGGGGGAATCATTCTGATTAAACTCGGTGACCGAAGGCGAGCCGTAGCGGTGGGTCGGTGATTATTGCATAAGTGTTCCAGAATTATGCGGGTTGACTTGGGTTCTATATGGAGAAACGGTGCAGGGGAATCCGACAGAGTCACATCCGGATTCCCTCGTTCCTTTTTACGGATAGGAGTGGAGAACCTCTTGAAGGAGGGCTTAGCCGTGCGGTAGAAACAGTCTATGGGAAAGAGGGGGCACAGGGAAAAGTCTCGGTCGTTCTTGGGATGGATGGCATTATTCGCGCTTGTTGTCACGGCTAATGATGCGACGGCGTTCGATTTTTCCGCTGAACGGATCGTCAAGAACGGGAAGAAGGTTGTCACGTCTCATGTCAATGCCCAGGGCGATCGCTGGCGATTCGAGTTTGCCCAGCCGCAAGGAGGCGCCAGCATCATCATTGTGAGGATAGACCGCCAGAGTTCCTGGCTTATTTTGTCCAGGCGGCGGCAGTATCTCGAGACGCCGATTGCCGACGAGCATCGGTTGGCGGTGAGCGAAACAATGGAAGGGGAACTCTCGCGCGAACTCGTCGGTGATCAGATGCTGAACGGCTATCCCACGGAGCTGTTCGACGTCACCGTCGCTGAGAACGGCGAAACTCGGCAATACTATCAAAGGGTAACCAAGGTTCAGCGGTTTCCGGTGAAGACGGTGAGTAAAGAAGGGAGCTGATCGGAGGAGTTTCGCCATGTGATCTTCACCAAGCAGTCTTCGTTCTTATTCGAACTCCCCCAACGATTGGATAGGGCAAACCCGCCAGTGGAAACGCACAGCAGTCCGTGAAACGTTAAACGTGAAAAGTTGTGGAGGAGGAAGCCGTCGTACGTTTCACCTTTTACGTCTTACCTTTCACGTTCTTGAGCTGGAGGACTTTTCCTGCATCCTGTTAAGGTTGGTCCGGTTTGGGCATCAGAGGGCTGACCGCGTTCTGGTCTCGCCCAGGCTGATAGGTCTGCAGCATTCTGGTGATCGCCGGCATCACTCGGTCTTCTGCCGCGAGAGGCACTTTAATGCGTATTCCACGACCCTCGTTGCGGCCGAGTGAAAAGATGTGGCGTTCGATCATGTCGCCCTGTTTGTCATCCGAATACGTGAATGTCAATTGTTTCGCGGGGTATCCGGCCAGCGACATCTCCTGATCCTGTCGCCACTTCACCGTGATTGTTTTCTTGCCGTAGAGTTCTGTGATAATGCGGCGATGGGCTGTGGCAAATTCATCGAGAGTCTGCCGTCCATCTTGGCTCTTCCCCTCCAAGACATTCATGTGGCCGGATAACGCGACAAGGCTGTTGTCGATAGGAGGGTGGAGTGTCACACCGACCCCATCCGATAGCGGATTTCCAAGACGCCAGTTTTCGGGATAACGGACGGAGAAGCCGAAGCGGGCGTTCGTATAGAGGTTCCATGCCCGTTCTTCATTCCCCGGCGGAGCGGCAAGAGCGACCTGGGCCGTCAGGTTAAGGCTCATTGCAATCGTGATCAGTATGCAAGTCTGGATCATTCGAGTCCTCATGTAATTTCGTAACGACTCAGGTGTTCAGGCTGAAGGGATTCAGGCTGAAGTGTTTGGAATTTCGAACTCCGGCCTTCAGCCTGTGTCCCTTCAGCCTATCTGCCTGGGTCGTTACTATCGCGAGGATCGCGCGCAGCGAAACCCGATGGTTGCGGCGCGCTGATTTGGCGATGCCCCGCTTCTGGTAGCCGTTCGTAACAAAGCCGGCGTACTCTTCCACGATCCTCCACGTACTACCTTGTATCGGCCGTTGGCTGGTCCTTGGGGGTTACGGTCCGGCATAGTCGCATAGTAGTCGATCCCAAACCAGTCTTCGACCCACTCGGCTGCATTTCCAGCCATATGATGCAGGCCATAGGGGCTGCGGCCCTCCTTGCCACTATCGACAGAAGCCACGATAGGGATCTCGTGGGCGTGATACTGCCCGAACATCGCCAGTGCCGGCGTGGGAGGTCTCTGCCCCCAAGGAAAGAGATTCCCCCTATCCCCCCGCGCGGCTTTTTCCCACTCGGCTTCCGTCGGCAGCCGCTTATCGCGTGCATGACAAAAATCCGAGGCCTCAGACCAAGTGACGTAGAGCGCCGGCCAACGTGTCAATGTCTCGGGCTGCATGGCATGGATCGTCGTGACATGATCGATCAGTTTCCGAATTTCCTCGGGGAGGTGGCGTTGTTGCTGCTGCAGCCATAGTAAATACTCACCCAGGCTCACTTCATCCCGATCGATTTCATACCGATTTAGCCAGACGCGCCGCTGTGGCTGCTCGGTGTCGTCATACTGGAGATCGAGGCTGAAGGGTTCGTGGTTTGCACGGGTAGTGCCCATGATAAAGGGGCCCTCGGCCACTGTCAGCATGAGATTGCGGCTGGCGAGCGCGGCAATGCTCTCAAGAGGGCTCTGTACGTCAAGCGTCGCCGCTGCTGCTGCTGTGGGAAGAACTGATGTGCCCATGACAGTCGCGATGAGGACATAGCCGAAGGCGTGAAGATATTTGAGGACTCGTCCTATGCTTCCAGCAATGTGGCGGCTGTTCTTCATGACGATCGAATACCATGAATATTAACGTGCCTAGTATGAATGCGAGACCATCATCAGCACAAGGCTCAGGGTTCCCCATACGAATTGTTGGAATGTGCACGACAGGCGGGAAGCAAAGTTCTGAGTTCTGGGTTCTGAGTTCGAAGCTCCGAACACTTCAGTCTTCAGACCGCCTCGGACGCTAGGCCGTTCCCGACTCGCCTCTAACTCAGAATGCAGAACTCAAAACTCAGAACTTCTTTGCTCGTCAAGACTGAACAGACCAAATGAACATGAACGGCTGGTGGACTTTTTCAGCGTTATGCTAGGATGGCCCCTCGACGGATGAGCTACGGATGCGGGGGGATTCTCGCGAGCCGTCTGTTCGGAGAATCGGATAACCAAGGAGGATGCATGAATCGGATACTTGCAGGAACTGCGATTGTGATGTCGGCTCTCATGCCGCTTGCCGGCTGCTCGTCCTATTATACGGGCAAGCAGGAAAAACCCTTGCATGCAAAGGCGGTCATCGCCGGTCCCGGCATTATGGGAGAGGCGGATCTTTACGAGAAGTATGAAGGGCGCATCAGGATCCAGTTGAAGCTCGCCGGCATGCCGGACAGCAAGTTGAAGCCGGGACGCCATGCGATTCATATTCACGAAGTCGGCAACTGCGAACCCTTCGCAGCGGCCAAGGGGCACTATGATGGGAATGTGGATGCGGCAATCAATCCGGAGGCAAACGTGACCTCTGGGTTAGGGAACCATCCCTACCATCTTGGCGATCTCCAGAACCTCTTCGTGAACGACGACCGGAAAGGGTCGCTCTATACAATCACGAGCCGGGTGACTCTGTCTGAAGGGCTCAACACCTTGTTCGATAAAGATGGGAGCGCGTTCATCATCCATGAGTTCGACGATAAGTATTTACCGGACCCGGTGACCAAGGATGCGCCGGGTGGGCCTCGCATCGCGTGCGGCGTGATTGTGAAAGAGTGAACGTTCGCTTGGTTAGATAGGTGAGGAAGGTGCGGTCCGAAGTTTGAGACCCCGACAGTCTTCGAACTTCGGATCGCGCCCCTCTCGCATCTCGACGGTCTTTTGCGGCTGTCTTGCCGTGACATTCTCTCCTTATCCCACGCTAGTATCTGTGACCTCCCGCAACAATCACAGGTCGGCTCTGTGGCATGTCGCTTCAGGGCGATCGAAGCCTCGCGACTTATCCTGTGATTTGAATTGGAATAAAGGATAGGCTGGTTCTTCTTGATAATGGCACGGCCTTGGCACAATGGCGGCTATGATACGGCTATTCGCGGCTATTTTCGGGGCCGCTATGCTCCTGAGTTGTCTAGGCGAAAGGACTTGGGATGCGACCGATCGGCATCGGGGGGCTGACCAGACCGGCAATGTGGTGATCGAATACGCTCACGCGGAACGATCTGACGACATCCTTCTCGCACATCCGGTACTCGATACATTGTGCGTTGCTGGTT
>CAZGYZ010000143.1:0-5530 GCA_964530675.1 uncultured Nitrospira sp.
TTCCATGTCGTCGGATAGATGGAACTGGTTAAAGCGCTTGACCTTGCCACTCTTAATGGCTGGTACGATCGTTTCCTCGAACAGATCCACTCGTACCGCCGGCGCCATAAAGTTCACGCTTTCGAACGTCCAGCCCTGCCCACCCAACCGATGGACGACATGACTATGCAGGATCGATCCGGCAGAATGGCCGACGAGATGCAGGCGCACCTTGGACAAATCTGCAAAGTACGGCGATCGTTGGCAGGCCCTATAGAGCTTCATACCTCCACTCTCTGCCGTATTGGAGATCGCGTCCGCATTCTGTTTCATCTCGCTCCAGATCGCCGTCCCAGGCCTGGCCAGTAGTTTTTCGAGCCGTTCATTCAACCAACTCTTGGCGCCGTCGAAGAACCCGCCGGTGGGACGCGGCTGGCCTTTTAAGATATCCTCAAGGCGCCCTGTTAGCGTGGACCAGAGGTCTGTTTCCCACATGAGGAAGATAGGAAAAATCTTCTGTTCGTACAACGCCGGTATCCATTTTGCTGCTGTTTCTCCCGCATCGTCCTCAGACGTAAGACCGCCATGTGCATAGATGGCGATATCCACAGGAGCGTTCTTGCCCAAGCCCCATGCTTTCCGAGCCATGCCGAGATGGTGCGTAACCAGCGCCTCGATGTCGGAGTCTTGCGTGCGGAAATCTCCGGTGTTGCTGAGCCTCCCGTTATTCTCCATGTCGATGATGAAGGGGCTGATTTCGCGTCTGCGTAATGAAGACGCGCTGGCGAGCTGCACTTTGCCGGACTCCAGACGCAACGTAGGAGACTGAGCGATCGTCAGGTGCTGTTCAGTCACCACCCCCAGCTGTGCCACCCAACAGTCCATCGCATTGTCGAGCCAATCTTCATACCGTAATACTGCGCGACCCTTGGTACCCCAGCCTAACCCCCACGAGTTATGCACGATGAATCCCACCTGGTTATAGCCGACGATCACAAAGGCATGGCCACCGTCGCTCAGGCTTGCCTTCCGATGTGGAATCGCCCAGAGCCCGCCTTTAGTCTGAGATTTCTTAGAGAATCCATCATCCCAGCCTGAATGGCAAACCGCGCTGGCATAGAGAATGCCGATCTCGTTGAGGGCGACATGCATATCGGTGATAGAACCTGTGTCGATGCGGTAATAGGCCCCCAAAGGCCGCCGCACAGCATCAAGCCACCAGTCGTCTGAACATTTTGCAACGTGGTCTGTAGGCATCTGTTCCGAGGTCCAGAGCCTGTCCGCGCAGGCGCCGTGCTTGTACCAACCTTTCATGGCGCCGCGCAGACTCGATCCGGTATCGACGTCCGGGGCGCCGGGAAACTCATCATAGCGTCGCGCCATCGAATACAACATGTATGGGGATACGCAACAATCCATCTGCTTACGTTTCGCGGTTTGTTGCAAATGACACACAACGCTTGCCAGGGCGAAGCCTGTACAGGCGTTAGTCTGTCTCTGATCGAGCACGGGAATGTTGGTCTTCGGATCAAGCGTCAAGTTCGGCACCACTGCGACCGGCGGCTGATAGAATCTGTCGCGCAAATCGAGGCGATCGGGAACCGCGCTCCGTTTTAGAATAGCCTGAATACCGGACTTCTTGGTTCTTCCTGCTGTGATCTTGTTCTTCGCCATCAGAACCTCCTTTCAGGATGCGTACAGACACCGATCGAGAATCTGCTCTTTGATTTTCATATCGGACATGCGCGGGTCGTATTCTCAGACGATTCACGTCTTCCGTCAAGCATCAACCGGCTGAACATTCTTTCAGTTGCCCATATTCCGAGAAACTGAAAACGCGCTCCAACTGCCGACTAGCTTCGTTTGACTTTCCATTCCCTACGCTCCTAGAATCCCGCTCATAAAAACTGCCCGGCGATCCGTGAAAAGTGAAACGTAAAACGCGAAATGTTTCGGAAGAATACTGCTCGGCAATCCTACATCTCACCTTTTACGTTTTACCTTTCACGCTTCTTGAGAGCGATTTTTTCAGCTTCCTGTAAAGAGCGGGTGTAAGGAGGTGGCGGTTTGGCTAAAGAACGGAAATATCGAGGCGAGGTCCCCCTACACGACAACTATGGTCCGGAGGCGAAATACGCAGTCGAAGCTGAGGCGCTTCTGCCGACTACGAAGTATGAGGAAGAAATAGCCCGAGGTCTTGAATTGGGCCTGCCAGGCGCGGATTCCATTAAGGACCGCAGGATTCCCACGTTTAGCCGAGGAGAGCTCCCCCACTTCGCCGGGATCAATACTTTTGTCAAAGCCCCCTACATCGAAGACGTGCGCAAGTGCGGCCAGTACGACGTGGCCATTATCGGAGCGCCGTTCGACGGCGGAACGACCTATCGATCCGGCACGCGATTCGGCCCTCAGGGTATTCGCAAGATCTCGGCACTCTATGGATCCTACAGCTTCGAGCTCGGCGTGGATCTGCGGGAATCCATTTCCATGTGCGATCTCGGCGATGTGTTTACTATTCCCGGAAACATTGAAAAGACCTTCGATCAGGTCAGTAAGGGTGTTTCACACGTCTACGCCAGTGGGGCCTTCCCTGTGGTGCTCGGTGGTGACCATTCCCTTGGCTTTGCGACCGTGCGAGGGATCGCCGAGAATCTTAAAGGGGGCAAGCTCGGCATCATTCACTTCGACCGGCATGTGGACACACAAGAAACCGATCTTGACGAACGCATGCACACCACACCTTGGTTTCACGCGACGAACATTCCCAATGTGCCGGCAAAAAATCTCGTGCAGATCGGGATCGGTGGCTGGCAGGCACCACGGCCCGGCGTGAAGTCCGGACGTGAACGTCAAACCACCATCATGACCGTCACCGATTGCGTAGAGATGGGGATTGAGAATGCTGCAAAACGAGCGCTCGAAGTGGCCTGGGACGGCGTCGACGCGGTCTGGCTGAGCTTCGATGTGGATTGTCTGGACGCAGCCTTCGTACCTGGAACCGGCTGGCCTGAGCCAGGCGGGTTTTTGCCGCGTGAAGTGCTGAAGTTTCTGCAAGTCATCGCGGATAGTAAGCCAATTGCCGGAATTGAGATTGTAGAATGCTCACCTCCCTACGACTCAGCCGAGATCACAGCCCTGATCTCCACTCGCGTAATCATGGATGTATTGGCCTGCCAGGTGCGCTCAGGCCATTTGCCGAACCGGAGAAAACACTAACCAGCATTATTCGTGAACATTTGTGCGTGAAGCGTCGCTCGTCCGAAGAAAAGAGCATTTGGCGTATGGCTTGTGGCCGATAGTAGATGTAGAACAACCAGGATTTTCTTTGTTCGTGCCATACGCTATAAGCCATTCGTTATCTGCTCCTGTTCACTGGAATCTGAACACTGATCGCACCGGCAAGATCGCCTTCCTGGGCGCCTTCACGTGGATAGCCTGAAATATCCAAGATACCTCTGGGGCTGCCATGACAGGCCAGACAGTCTTGCGAATAATAAATCGGGGTTAAGGCCCTCAAGGTCGTTTCATTATCAATCCATTCGGTGATGGGGATGTTTGAAGCCGGTTGAGTAGCCAGCCGTCTCAATACGTTTTCTTCGTACGCATCAGGCGTATTTTTCAAATTCCTTGGATTGAGCGTAGTTTGCTTTATCTTCACATGAGAGCGATTGGAGAACTTTCGACCGGCTTGGCTGCCAAAGGTGGCCGGAATAAAATTCTTATACCCAATGCCCCTTTGATTGATCACAAATTGCGCATCAGCCACCACCTCCTTGCTCGACTGGAGCAATACCGGCAATAATTCTTTCGCAAGAGAGGGAAGATGCGAGGGGAGATCCTTCAGATCAATGCGTGTCTGACGGATAAACTCATCGACAACCGCCTGTTCAAATACCTCAGGAGTAAATCCTTTATCGCCTTTCCGGGGATCATCAATCAGTGCTTGATTGCGTTCGATGATAAGACGTCCCACATTAAGCAGTATCGCTAGATGCTGGGCGGTTTTTTCAGTTTCCTCACGAAGTGCCTGCGCCCAACCAATACTTGGCCACACAAGAAAGAATACAAGGCTTAGGGCTATGAACAGCAATCCACGAGATTTCATTAGTAAGTCTTTCTTGCTCACCTTCCAGTTGCGAGACGACACTGTCCCTGGTCGTAATGTTCCGGCACTTTCGAAACTTCAAACGGTAAACCCTCTATGGTTGCCCGTCGAGTCGGCGCATAGTCTTCTTCTAACCAACGCCTGCGCATATGCTCCAACCGCCCTGATTCTTCTAACCTATATAGCAAGTTGTTGAGAAACCACTGCAGACGCCTGTGTTCGTCAACCGTCACAATGGAGAAGTATTCCTGCGTCAGAATCAAGGGCGTTCCATCATTCCGTGTGAGGAGGTGCCAGTCCGGCCACACGTGTTTCGTCACATAATCCAGGATGGCATGTTTGGAAAAAATCACATCGATGCCTGGGTTCCTCGTCTCCACGGCAGCTGGAAGCGAATCGCATATAAGTAACCGGATATTCTTAAGATTGGCTTCTGCGTAGAGGTGAGAGGTTCTCCCCTTCTGAGCGGCAACGGTCAAGCCAGAAATCCCTGCCTGGATCGCCGCAAGTGTGTCAGGATTTCCAGCCTGTCTTTGAAACTCCGCCCGTACTTTCTCGGCCACTTCCGGCTTTTGGATCATGGCCCCGATGCCGCCGTTATGAAAATACGGAATGGAATACCACAGGCCTACGGGTCTTGCGCCCGGCACATTTCCACCAATCGACGAGACAAAAAGATCGAGATGTCCTTCATTCATCTCGATGAAGAGATCGCGGAACCTGGTGAGGTGCAATGTAGGAACGATGAGTTTCTGGCCGCCACAATATGTGGTCAGTGCGTCGCCCACCTCACGGATCAGCTCCACATCGAGACCTGTGACACGAACCCCTTCATCGGTATACACGGCGGGGAATACAAAGGGACGAAAAGGTTCAACGGAAATTCCCACGCGGAACTGTCCTCGCGCACAGATAGCAGACAATTCATCACGCATAAGAGGGTGCACCAGTTCCACTGCGTCGAAGACGAGTCCGCATCCTTGAAGAAATAATCCGAGCGCTACCAGGAAAAGAACGGTGCCTTGCGAGCCTATTTTCTTCAAGCGCCGCAGTAGCCTCGGTATAATCGACCGTACGCTTATGATGGATCTGCCGATAATCATACTGGTTAGAATCGAACTCCGGTCGTAAAAAGCCATTGTTCCGATAAGTTAGATTTATCCTTGAAGTCAATTTCAAGTCGTATGTATTGGAACCCCATATCGACCGAAAATCCTCGCGCCACAGGGAATCGCACTCCCAGCTGGCCTCCATAGAGATAGCCCGGGAAATTCGCATCTCGGCCCGGGATCGTTCCTCCAACGAGTGCGCCAAGATAGGGCACCGCCCGGTCTTCCAGCGGCCCAAAGAGTATATGTCGAATCATCTGATTGATCGGGTAGTCTTTTGGAAAATCCAAGATATCAATGAAATTATTCCAGCGAGGGTTCAGATACAAGGAATTTT
>CAZGYZ010000144.1:0-5525 GCA_964530675.1 uncultured Nitrospira sp.
CTAGGAGCCTGCCCGACATTGACCGTTCTACTACGGCGAACGGCGCACAGGCATCTGCGTTGTTCTCGCCCCAACACATCCTCAACGTGCTTCAGTGAATACGCCTCCGGTTTCTCGGGGCCTTCGATCGTGCATCTGCCTGCGTCTCCTTCGCCTCGTTACGAAGGTAATGTCGGACAGGCCCCAGCAGGATGCTGAAACAGTCCACCAGCAGCGTTCTCGCTTCGCTCCCGGGAACCATGAAACATGAGGCGTGAAACGTACAACGAGGGGCAGCGAGAATTGCGGCCTTTCCTGGGGCAAGGCGCGTCCCCTGGTGAAGAGGCTGTCTTGGCAGACTCAGGGCGGGAGGGTGAAGTAGTTGCCAGGGTTGGGCGGGTGAGAAGTCTGGCCTTTTTTGAGCATCCTGCGTAGCGTTCATCTGTTTTCCTAATTGTGCGGGCCATCGAATTTCCATCGTGCCGCAAAAGGTTTTCCGCAGACTCCTCGCGCACGTCTATCCCAAGAGGCTTCAGAAGTATTAAGAATTACTCATAACTACTTTACGTATTCTTCATGAATAGTTTAGGAACTCTTAATGATCGGTTCACGATCCGTTCATCTTGGCGAGTTACAGTATCTTCGAGAGAAAGGCGTCAAGACAAACACAAAGAGTCACTCTCTTTTAGGAGTCAAAGTGCTGACGTTCAACCTTCTCCGGTGAAGAAGGGGCGTGAAACAATCGGGGGGGGCCGCTCAGAACATCCAACGAGCTTCTTGACAACCTCGTTCTGAGCCAGGGGGAGAGAGGAGGTAATGATGCTATCGCATATGAGTAGTGTGAAGAAGATTCTGCCGGTCCTTATCTGCCTTGCCATGTTGGCAGGGGGAGCGGTTCTGTACGTACAAGATGCAAGCGCGCAGGCTCCAGGGGTGCCGGCTGCTGCTGCTCCAGAGGTGTCAGCCGCTCCAGCACCGCCGAAGATCGATAGTGGCGATACGGCTTGGGTGTTGGTCTCGACGGCCTTGGTGTTGGCCATGACCGCGCCGGGCGTTATGCTGTTCTATGGAGGGATGGTGCGTTCCAAGAATGCGATGGACACGATCATGCAGAGCTTCATCATCCTCTGTCTGATCAGTATCCAGTGGGTGCTGTGGGGGTACTCACTCGCCTTTGGACCCGATAAAGGCCACATCATCGGTGGGCCTGAATGGTTCGGGCTCAACGGGGTTGGACTGGAGCCCAATGCCGATTATGCTGCCACCATACCGCACCAGGCATTCATGCTATTCCAGATGATGTTTGCAGTGATCACGCCGGCGCTGATCACCGGTGCATTTGCCGAACGGATAAAGTTCAAGAGTTTTCTCCTGTTCACGCTGCTGTGGGCGACGTTCATCTACGATCCGCTCGCGCACTGGGTGTGGGGAGTTGGGGGATGGCTCAGAAACCTCGGGGCGTTGGACTTCGCCGGCGGGACGGTCGTCCATATCAGTTCCGGCATAGCTGGGTTGGCTTGCGCTATCGTGATAAAGCGGCGAATGGGACTTAGCAAGGAAGGAATACACCCGAACAATTTGCCCATGACCCTGTTGGGCGCATCCTTGCTCTGGTTTGGATGGTTTGGGTTCAATGCCGGCAGCGCGTTATCTTCCGGGGCACTGGCGACCAGCACCTTTACCGCCACCAATACGGCGACAGCTGCCGCGGCGCTGTCCTGGATGATCGCGGAGTGGAGCTATCGAGGCAAACCGTCGGCTCTGGGCGCGGCAAGCGGGGCAGTGGCGGGATTGGTGGCCATCACTCCTGCGTCGGGGTTCGTCGGCCCGATCTCGTCGATCTGGATCGGGATCGGAGCTGGTTTGTTGTGTTATACGGCGGTCATGTTGAAGCCCATGTTTGGCTATGATGATGCCCTTGATGCGGTCGGCATTCACGGAATTGGAGGCACATGGGGTGCGTTGGCGACGGGTCTCTTCGCGTCGAAGGCGGTGAATTCGGCAGGGGCCGACGGGCTGTTCTTTGGTAATCCAGCGCAGTTGGGCATCCAAGCGGTGGCCGTACTGGTTACCATGGGCTTCGTGTTTGTCGGAACCTTAATCATTCTGGCTGTGGTCAATGTAATAACTGGTCTGCGTGTGAGTGAACAAGAAGAGCAATCAGGCTTGGATCTCAGTCAACATGATGAAAGGGCCTATTCTTCTTCGTAAGGCATGGGGAGCAACATGGGCCGGCGGTGCCCCACCCAGTGTTCATGGTATTCCAGCTCGTGTTTGCCGCCATGACGCCGGCGCTGATTAATCGCATAGAACCCTGCCTAAAAAGTAGGGTTCTGTGCAACAGCCAGATGGCCAAACAAACCCATCTGCCCAAGGCCCAGACAGCGTTCTCGGTTGTTCTTCACGCATGATTCAGGTTCATAAATGGACCATGACATGATTGACCTCACGATCATGTCGGCGACCCTCGTGACGATGTACGGTTAGTGTCATTGGGTGAGCCTAGGAGGGAGGGAGCGCCATGAAGATGATTGAAGCCATCGTCCAGCCGTTCAAGTTGAATGACATTAAGAATGCGTTGGTGGAAATAGGAGTGAAAGGGATGACGGTCATGGAAGTCCAAGGATTCGGGCGCCAGCACGGGGCTCATGAAATCTACCGGGGTGCCGAATATACGACCGACTTTGTACCAAAGGTGAGGATCGAAGTGTACATCGCGGATAATCAAGTTCCGCGTGTCATCGAAACCATTAGGAGTGTTGCGAAGACCGGCAGCGTCGGAGACGGGAAGATCTTTGTGTCGGATCTCAGCCACGTGATGCGGATCAGGACCGGCGAGACGGGGGAAAACGCGCTGTGACCATGATACCGAACAACGGGTTGTCGACCGAACTCTTGCACGGGGCGGAGACCACGCCGGTCTCCGCCTTGGCTGGGCAACGGCAGGCGCTCAAGCAGCGATTATTGGACGGAGCCTCGGGGGCCGAAGTCATGGCGGCCCTGACGGAATTTGTGGATGGTCTCATCATCGACCGGTACAGAAGCGCCATGCGGCAGGCCGGAGAAGGGGCGCAGGTTGCGGGTGCTCAGCACTGTTGCCTGATCGCGTTAGGAGGCTATGGCCAGCGGGAGTTGGCGCCCTATTCCGACCTCGACATCATGTTCCTCTATAGCAAGGAAGCGGGAGAGGCGGCGCCGGTACTGTTCCGTGAGGTGCTCCACCATCTGTGGGATCTCGGGTTCCAGGTCGGCCACAGTATGAGGACAATTCACGATTGTATCGAGCTGGCGGGGCAGGACCTATCGATCCGTACCGCCATGATGACAGCCAGGTTTTTGGCCGGAAGCCCGTACCTGTTCCAGGAATTCCATCGCCGATATTTCAGGGAAGTGGCCAGCCGCGGGACGCGGCGGTTTGTCGAGCAGAAGATGGAAGAGCGGCGCCGTGAATATGTGAAGTTTGGACAGACGATTTATCTTCTGGAGCCCAACGTCAAGAAAAGCAAAGGAGGGCTACGGGACTTCCATCTGCTCCGGTGGGCCGGCATGGCCCGGTTCCAGGCCGCGACGTTGCAAGACTTAGCGGATCGAGGCCTCCTCCCCAGACAGGATTGTCTCGCTCTGACGGAGTCCCGGGAGTTTCTGTGGCGTATCCGGGCATGTCTGCACGTCGAAGCCGGGATGGCGCAGGAGATGTTGTCGTTAGATGAACAAGTCAGGCTGGCCTCCCTGTACGGATTCCAGGATCGTTCCCACCTCTTGGGCGTGGAGCAGTTCATGCAGCAGTATTACCGGCATACGATGGGACTCCATGAGACCATGCTCAGATTTGTGGACCGTTGCCAGGCCGTGCCTGTGAGGCGCCGATCGGCTCGTGTCCTGCCGCTTGCCACGGTGGATGGCTATTTCATGGTGACCGGCCGGGATCTGACTATTCCCTCCGAGCTGAGGGCTCGGGTTCTGGATTGTCCGGACTTGCTCCTTCGGCTGTTCGAGATGGCGAGCTTCCGGCGCCTCACGATCGAGACTGATTTGGTGGACGAGATTCACAACCGCATGGACAGCATGTCGAACGAGGCCTTCCGGACCCCTGAAGCCAGCCGGGTCTTTCTGAAGATCCTCGCAGGACCGGGAGCGATAGCCGGCACGCTTGAAGCGATGCATCGCGCCCATTTGCTGGAGAAGCTCATCCCGGACTTTGCCAGGGTCCGAGGCCTGATGCAGTTCAACCAGTATCACAAGTACACGGTGGATGAACATACCCTGTTGGCTGTGGCCAAGGCCGAAGCGCTTGCCCAGGAACCTGGTGTCATCGGGAAAGTCTGCCAGGAGATCAGGAGGAAAGATCTCTTGCATCTGGCGATTTTGTTGCACGATCTGGGGAAGGGGCGGAAAGAGAATCACAGCGACGTAGGCAAGGCGATCGCAGAGGAGATGGCGGCGCGGTTGGGGTGTGACGAGCAAGAGACGAGGACGCTGGTCTTTCTCGTGCACAAGCATCTGCTGATGTCTGAGGTGGCTTTCCAGCGCGATCCGTATGACGAGAAGGTTCTCTTGCCCTTTGCCAGGGCGGTGGCGACGCCGGAGGTTCTCCGCAAGCTACTGGTCATGACCGCCGCCGATATCGCGGCAGTGGGGCCCGGCATTCTGACCAAGTGGAAGGAGTCCTTACTCATCCAGCTCTATCTGCGTACGCTGCCGACTGTGTCGGGCGAGTTCACGAACGCAGGGACCGGGGGGCTCGACTGGACCGAGTCGCAACTGGGCCAGTTTCCCTTGCGGTATCTGCATGGGACGCCTCCGAAGCGGATCGCAGCCCACCTGGCGGCAGTCAAGCGTTTGCAGGCAGGAGAGGCACTGGTAGAGGAGAACTTCAACGAGGAGCTCGGCACATGCGAATTCACGGTGATTACTCACGACAACCTCATTCCGGGCATCTTTTCAAAAACTGCCGGCGCGATGGCGGCCGAGGGGCTTGAGATTCTCGATGCTCAGATCATCACCCGAGACGACGGGATCGTTGTGAACACCTTCCAGGCATCCGACCCGAATGATGTCGGCGTTCCTCCGGAAGACCGCCGTGCTTCCATAGCCGCGACGATCGTTCGGGTGCTGAGGGGCGAGGAGTCGGTCGAGCAGTTGAGAAGCCGAAAGACCCGCCTGCTCTCCGTTCGCCGGCTGCCTGCCACCCGCCAGGCGACCGAGGTGCAGATCGATAACGAGACATGTGACCGGTTCACGGTGATCGATGTGTTTGCCGACGATAGGCAAGAATTGTTGTATGCCATCGCCCGCAGCATCTTTCAGCTCGGCCTGTCGGTCCATGCGGCCAGGATCTCGCTTAGGCAGGAGCTCGATCAGATGGCTGACGTGTTCTATGTGACGGACCAGCATGGAGCCAAGATCGAGGACCATGCTCGCCTGGAGGCCATCCGTGCAACCATCAAACAGGATATCGATCTGCTCATGGACCAGCCGGTCGATGCGTTGGAAGGCGTATCGATTGGAACACCGCCATAATCGGGCGTATAAGCCGATATTTTATT
>CAZGYZ010000145.1:0-5503 GCA_964530675.1 uncultured Nitrospira sp.
TCCATCCGAGACTTGCCAACACCCCTTCGACCGTTTCCTGCACCATCGTATTCTCATCTTCGAGCAACGGAAGCAGGTGGTCGATGGCCTGCTTCGCCCCGAGCCGCGCGAGCGACTCCGCCGCATTCCGCCGTACGAGCCAGTCTTCATCCTTGAGCGATTCGATCAACGGGTCAATTCCGCGCGCATCGCCGATCTTGCCCAAGGCTTCGGCCGCATGACGCCGCACCATCCAATTGCTGCCCAGCAACCCGTCGATCAGGGCGTCCACGGCCCGCGCATCGCCGATTTTCTTCAGCACGCGCGCCACATCCTCACGCACGGTGTGATCGGTCAGCGCCTCGACCAACCCAGGCACCGCGCGCGCATCACCGACACGCTCCAGCGCCCACACGGCGGCGGTCCGCACTGCGCCGTCTTTGTCCTTGAGCGCCTTCACGAGGGGATCGACGCCCCGAGGGTCCTTCAGCTTCCCCAAGCCCGACGCAGCCTGCTCGCGAATCGCCCACTCATCGTCCGCCAACGCCTCAATCAACGGATCGACGACGGATGGACCGATTCGCACAATGGCGCTGGTCGCCGCTTCACGGACGAGAACATCTTCATCTGCCATAAGCCCGATCAGCGGCCCCACCGCATCCTCGCCCACCTGACTCAAACTGGCAATCGCATGGTCACGAAGCGCGTCATTGTCGTCCCGCAGGGCTCCGATCAATTGTTCGATCCGTTCAGCCTGCACATTGTCACTCATCGTCGTCCTGCCCTCCCTGACTCCCGACAGGTGTCCCATCGAGCGCTTCCAGCTTGTCGGCGATCAATCCAGAATTGTACGCAACCAACCCGTCCCGATCCGTTCTCAATCGATCGAACAGTTCCTTATACGGTCGCAACACATCCACATCTTTCACTTTGGCTAAGGCTTCCATGGCATAGACCCGCAGGGGCCGGATGGGAATGGCCTCGATATAGAGTTGCGCCGGCCTGGCATCGCCGATCAGACCCAACGATTTCATCGCCAGCTCCTTCACACCTGTATCTTTATCGACCCGCAACCGTTCCATCAAGGGCTCGACGGCTCGCACATCGCCGATCTTTCCCAGTAAGTCAGCGGCGGCCTCACGGATCACCCAATCGTCATCCTCTAGATATTCGATCAAAATCTCCACGCTCGGACGCCCGATGGCCAGGAGATTGACCACCGTGCTCATACGAGCCTCTTCCCGTTCGCTCAACTCCTCGATCGAGCGAAGCCCGTCGAATACCTCGTCGATCCGTTCACGAATCGCGCTCAGTTTTTTGAGTGTCCTCACGGCAATGTCGCAAACGGCCGGCTGCCCCATGGCATTGATGAACGAATCCGCCGAACGGGGGTCGAGCAGATGTTCCAGCATCTTCGCAGCCATGATCTGCGCTTCCGGATCCTGATGGACCAACATCTCGCAGAGCGGCGCGATCGCATTCGGAATGACTCCTAACAACTGCGAAGCCGCCAGGCGAACCCCCTCATCCTTTGATTCATAGAGCAGCGAGGCCAACGCCGCCGCGGTCTTCTCATCCAGCACCCCTGCCATATGTTCCAAAGCTGTAGCCCCGGCCTTGCGGACAGCCTCATCCTCATCGCGGAGTAAGCCGACCAAAGGTACCCCGGCATGAGGATCGTTCACCCGCGCCAGCATCGCCGCCACCTCGGCTTTCAATGCCGGCGACCCGGTCTGCAGCGTATGAATGAGCGCCTGCACTGCACGAGGCCCGCCCGATAAGCAGGCTGCGGTCGCGCGCATCCGTCGCCAGTCCTCTTCGTGAACCAGTTCAGAAATCAGCGTTTCGATCGTTTCTTTTGGCATGGCGAGAAATGAGTTCTGAGTTTTGAGTTCTGTGTTCTGAATTGCGAATTCAACATTTACCATTCAACATTGAGCACTGGTCCATTAGACACGCCCTGCCCGCCAGCCCACCCTCGCCAACGTCTCTTTGACATGGTACCGGATGTTGTCATCCGATTCGCGTGCCAGGAGAGCCCGTAACGGCGCAATCACAGCACCCCCGAATCGAGTCAGCGCGTCGGCAGCGTCCGCTCGCGTCACCGTATAATGGAGCGCCTTCAGGAGCGACGGTATGGCTGTCTCGTCTCGAATCGCGCCCAATGCTTTGACCGCCGCGCCCAACGTCAGCATGTCTTCATCCCAACGATCGCCGCAACCGTCGAGTGGTCGTGAGACCTCCGGTCGCTCCAATCCCTCGAGCACGTTGATCAGCACCGGTACCGCACGGCGATCGCCGATCCGGCCCAATGCCTCAACCGCCAACGGCCGCATCCCCGGCTCTTTCATCGCTGTGATGAGAAACTCCGCCGCGCGCACATCGCCGATCTGGCCCAATGCGCGGACTGCATCCTCGCGAACCGCCCTATCCCGATCGTTGAAGAGCACCGACAATAATGGATCCACCGCCTCAGGCAACTTCGTTTTCCCCAAGGCCTCTACCGCATGCAGCCGTACCAGCCATTCAGCATGGGTCAGCGCGGCGAGCAGCGATGACAACGACGCCTCCCCGATAGCTGCGAGGGCTGTCGACGTCTCCTCGCGCACAGCCTTCACTTTGTCTTGCAGCAGCGGCACCAGCGGCGCCACCGTTCCAGGGTCTTGAATCCGGCCTAAGGCCTTGGCGGCGTGCATCCGCACAATCCAGTCGGGGCTCTTGAGCGCCTTGACGAGCGGCGCGAGCACTCGCGCATCGGCAATGTTGGCCAATACCGACGAGGCCAATTCCTGAACCGTGAGCTCCGGATCGGAAAGACAGGCACCCAGCGGCGTTACAGCCGGCTCTCCAATAGCCAAAAGGGCGCCGATAGCCGCATCGCGAACAGCACGATCGCCGTCACGAAGTACGGACACCAAGGGTGCCACAGCCCTCGGATCCCGGAGCGTGCCCAGCATAGCAGCGGCCTCTTCACGAATCGCCCAATCCTCGTCCTTGAGAGCCGCAATCTGTTCGGCTACGGTGTCTGCCATGCCCACCTCGATCAAACGGATGCTGAAAAAGTCCGCCAGCGCGGACAAGAAGGTTGAGGTTCAGGCTAAGGTTGAAGCTAATATTAAGGACGGCAGATCTTCGCTCAACCTTGACCTCAGCCTTGGCCTGCCTTGCCTGCTAGCCTCGTTGGGCGAAATCACCCGAAGGACCAAATCTGCCTGTATCGCCGAGAGGCATGTCCACTCTGGCATTGTCGACCACGCTTGAATTGACGATGATGTCTTCCGGCGCAGGCATCCAGCCCAATTTTTCGAGCGTTTCAAGCGCCAATTGCCGCAAAGCGTCTTTCGCCGTGAGTCGAACCGACGCATAAGAGAGCACCCGTTCCCCTTCGGCAATGACTTCGGACGCCTTCGGGTCATAGAGAAAGGCAATCAACGGCTCGATCGCCGTATCACCGATGGTGGCCAGGGCGGCACTGGCCTTCTCACGCAACACGCCGTCCTTCAACAGCATGATCAAGTCTGGAATGACGCGCGGGTCACGGAACTGGCCGAGCGCCGTCGCCGCCGCTTCCTTGATAAAGGCATCTTCGCTGACGATACAGCCCGGGGTCGGGGTTCCGTCCTGTCGAATGCCCTTGCCCTTCAACGCGTCCAGCACCGGAGCCAAGGCGCGAGGATCGCCGATCATGCCGAGCGACGCAATGGCATGCCGCTTCACGGCGCCATCCTTCATCGCCTCGATCAAGGCATCGATGGCCCGTGGATCGCCAATCTGGCCTAGAGCGATCGTGGCATCTTCGCGCACAGCCCGATCCGGATCTTTCAACGCGGCAATCAAGACGTCGACGACTTTTGCGTCCCGCACCCAGGTTCGGCCGATTTGATAGTCGGTCGTCATTCCACCGAGTGCTCGGGCAGCGTGGCACCGGACTACATAATCCTTATCCTTGAGACATTCGATCAGCGGATCGACGGAAGGCTGGCCGATAGAGATAAGTGCGGTTCCGGCCGTTTCTCGAACCGTTTTCGAAGGATCACGGAAGAGTTTGCTCAGAACCGGGATCGCTCTCGGATCGCAGATCTTGCCCAGCGCCTCCGCCGCCGCACTCTTCACAGCGCCATCACGGTCTCGACAGACGAGCATGAGCGCCTCGACGGCTCTCCGGTCCTTTATTTCCCCACATGTTTTTGCGGCATATTCGCGGACACGCCAGCGCTCATCCTTCAATGCCGCGATCAAACGGTCAACGACTACGGCTCCCATCGAGGCCATAGCCGCCACGACATCGTTTCGCACATCCATGATGGAATCGTTCAATAGGACGATGAGCGCTTCCACCGCTTTAGCTCCCCCGATTCTAGCCACACCCCGTCCTGCATGGCCTCGGACAGCCCAATATTCGTCTCCACAGGCGCCGACAAGCGCATCCAACGTGGTGGGATCGGCGAGTTCGGCGAGAGCCTTTGACGCTTCTTCGCGGGTCGCGTCGTCGACATCCTCGAGTGCTTCTAACAGATCGCCGAGTGTCTGAGCCATTGGTACCGCTCCTCTACTGATACTGGTAATCGCGCTGGCCGCTATACGGATAGGTCCGGCTGCAGCGGACGGTTAAGGTCCGGGTCCCTCGCCCCTCCACACATTGGTCGAGCGACTGGGCAAACTCCAACTTCCCCTCCAAGTTCACCGCGAACGGAAAATCGAACGTGAAGCTTCCGAATTTATACTTCCCCGGCTTCAGTTTAAGAACAGGGGACTCAGTCGTCTTGTAGGCATCCAGGGACTCGGGGTCCGAGGCATAAATCGACGGGGTGACGCCGGGCACATGCCACCAGGACTGAGGCGTAATGGTGGTCGCGTCGACGGTGATCGCATGCTCCTGCTTGTAGGCAGCCGGTTGATCGGCTGTGGCCGGCTGGATAATCGCTGCGGAGCCCAGCAACCCTCCGACCAGACACCAGCCCATATACCGTTTCATATTTTCCATCGCTGACCTACTCCGAAGATCCCCGCGGGGCCGCAGTAAAAGCCGCCTGAAAAATTTCTTCCACGGCATGACTCTCCCATTCGGTATGGGTCTGTAATCCCAATGTCCGCATCACCGTCGCACCGGTATCTAAGATGGACACCGGCTGGTGAATCGCGTGGCCAGGCTTAATCCCCACCCCCGAGGCAATCCATGGAACCATTGGAACAGCCGCGTCAGTCTGTTCCTGGTTCGCATCCCTGCCTTCGGCGCTGAGCGACGTCACAAACAGGGTCGTTCGATTGGTCAACCCATGCTCTTGGTAGATACCCAATACAGAGTGCATGGCCCCATCCACCCTGCGAAGGGCTTCGCGATACTCCTTTGAGGCCCAGCCCCGGGATGCGCCGACACGACCAGCCTCAGGAAGATGTACAACCAGGAAGTGTGGCAGCGAAAAGATGGCATGCCCGTAGCCATGGCCGCTGGTCGCTTTCTTGAAGTACTGGCGGATATAGGACACGATCCGTTCCGTGCTGCACTCAGGCTTCAAGGGCCCAC
>CAZGYZ010000146.1:0-2531 GCA_964530675.1 uncultured Nitrospira sp.
TGACCATCCCGATCATCACAAAGGGCCGGCTGACCGATGTGAAGGACTTCGAGGAACTGATCGTTCGTGCCCTGCCGGACGGTTCCACGGTCCGGCTGAAAGATGTCGCGCGCATCGAACTGGGCGCCCAGTCCTATGCCCTTGAGGGGCGCTGGAACAGCAAGCCCACCACCTTCATCTTGACCTTCCTCTCCCCCGGGGCCAATGCGCTCGATATGGCCCACCGTGCGCGGATGAAGATGGACGAGCTCGCGAAAGACTTTCCGTCCGGTGTCTCCTACGAATTGTCCTACGACACCACGCGCTTCATCGAAGTCTCGATCCAAGAAGTGGTGAAGACCTTAGCGCAGGCCATGGTCCTTGTTGTGCTCGTGGTGTATCTGTTTCTCCAAAGTTGGCGCGCCACCATCATTCCTCTGGTTGCCGTGCCGGTCTCGCTGATCGGCACCTTCACCGGGCTGTACACATTGGGATTCTCGATCAATACGATTACGCTGTTCGGGATGGTCCTTGCCATCGGGATCGTCGTGGACGACGCCATCGTGGTCGTGGAAAACGTCGAACGGCACATGCGCGAAGATCGCCTGTCGGCTAAAGACGCGGCCAAACGGGCCATGAGCGAAGTCACAGCCCCGATTATCGCGATTGTGTTGGTGCTGGTCTCCGTTTTCGTTCCGGTCGGTTTTATCGGCGGGATCACCGGGGCGCTCTATAAGCAGTTTGCCGCGACGATCGCCATCTCGGTGATTGTGTCGGGGTTTGTTGCGTTGACGCTGAGCCCGGCGCTCTGTGCTTTGGTACTGATTCCGCAGCATGGAGTGCGGGGTGGGTTCTGGGCCATCTTCGACCGGACGTTCGGCTGGACACAGAAGGGATATACGGGCTCGGTCGGGAGGCTCGTGGCCAGGCCGGTATTGGTGATGCTGGCCTTCGGCGGTCTCATCGTGTTGTCGATGGGTCTGTTCCAAAAACTCCCCAAGAGTTTCTTGCCGGAAGAAGATCAAGGTTACTTCATTGTGGTGGCACAGTTGCCGGACGGAGCGTCGAAGCAGCGCACCGATGCGGTCCTCGAACGGATTGAACGGTTTTTCCAGGCGAACCCGGCAGTCTTTTCAACCGATTCCCTTACCGGCCAAAACTTTGTCTTTGGCACCAGAGGGCCGAACTCCGCGACCATGTTCGTGCCTTTGATTCCCTGGGACGAGCGTCCTGAACCGCAGTATCAGGCGCAGGCGATGGTCGGGGCCGCCTATGGGGAGTTCGCCAAGATTCCGGAAGCGCTGTTGTTGGCCTTCAATGCGCCGGCCATCGAGGGCGTGGGCGCTGCCGGGGGTTTTTCCGTGCAGTTGCAGGATCCCGGCGGCGGAGATTTCAAGAAGTTTGCGGCGGTGGCACAGCAGTTCGTCGAACGGGCGCAGAAGGAGTCGGCGATCGGCCGGGTCGGGACGAACTTCCGTGTCTCCTCGCCCCGGCTGTTTGCCCATGTGAACCGGGAACGGGCGAAAGCGTTGGGGATTCCGATTTCAGACATCTTCGATACGTTGCAGGCCTACTTCGGCAATTTCTATATCAACGACTTTGTGAAATTCGGCCGTGTCTATCACGTGCAGACGGAGGCCGACGCGGAGTTCCGGGCCACGCCGCAGGATCTGTCGCGGATCTATGTGCGGGCGAAGACCACCCAGGGTACGAATATGATTCCCGTCGATACCGTGGTCACGGCGGAGTTTCAGAGCGGACCGGATCCGGTGAACCACTTCAATGGGTACAATACGGCACTGGTGTTGGGCGCAGCCGCGCCCGGCTTCAGTTCGGGTCAGGCGCTCGAAGCGCTCGATCGTGTAGGTAAAGAGGTACTTATTCCGCAAGGCTACGCGATCGACTACAGCAACATTTCGTTTCAGGAGCGGCGAGTCGGTGGTCAATCCGGCTATGTGTTCGGAATCGGCCTCTTGATGGTGTTTCTCGTGCTGGCGGCGCAGTTCGAGAGCTGGGTCGTCCCCTTCGCGGTGATCCTGGCCGTGCCCTTTGCAATTTTCGGCGCCCTCTCTGCCGTGTGGCTGCGCGGCTTTGAAAATGATATCTACTTCCAGATCGGACTGGTCACCTTGATCGGTCTGGCCGCGAAGAACGCGATTCTCATCGTTGAGTTTGCCAACACGCGCTATGAAGCGGGACATCCCTTGATCGAGGCGGCGCTGGAAGCGGCTCGGCTGCGGTTCCGGCCTATTATCATGACCTCCATGGCCTTTATCTTCGGTATGGTCCCGTTGGTCTGGGCGACGGGCGCTGGGTCGGCAAGCCGTCAGTCGATCGGGACCGGTGTCATGGGCGGGATGCTCGCGGCCACGTTCCTGGCGATCTTCTTCGTGCCGCTATTCTACGTGCTCATCCGCAAGCTGAGCCATCGCAGGCCGCTGCCGGTCGCGGTGCCTAGCTCGCCGACCGTCCTTCATGTGTCGTTGGAGGAAGAATCATAACGTGCGTACTGTGGTGGCCATCGGATTGTCCTGTCTCTTCCTATCCTGCTC
>CAZGYZ010000146.1:2631-5497 GCA_964530675.1 uncultured Nitrospira sp.
ATAACGTGCGTACTGTGGTGGCCATCGGATTGTCCTGTCTCTTCCTATCCTGCTCTATGGGCCCGGACTATCAACGGCCTAAGACGGAAGAAACCACATCGTTCCGGATGGCTGAAGGGTCACCCGATATCCCTTCGCTGGCCAATCTCCCCTGGTGGGATCTGCTGCGCGACGAGCAGCTGCAGGCCTTGATCAAGATCGCATTGACGGAGAACAGAGATCTTCGACAAGCGGTCGCGACGGTCGAGGAGTTTCAGGCCCGCGCCTTCATCGCCAGATCCGATTATTTTCCCGGCCTCACCGCGTCGGGTAATGCGCCGGCATTTGGCCGCAAGGCCGTTTTTCTGTTTCCCGGATTTGCCAGTCCCTTTAACTATTATCTCCAAGGCAATCTGGCGTGGGAGCTCGATATCTGGGGACGTATTCGTCGATCGAACGAAGCGGCGCGCGCCGATTTGTTGTCGAAAGAAGAAAATCGTCGCGCGGTGACGATTCAATTGGTGAGTTCGGTCGGGGAAGCCTACTTCAATCTCCTCCAGTTCGACGCGCAGCTCGATATCGCGAAGCGGACGGTGCAATCCTGGGAGGAATCGGTCCGCATTTCGCAGGCTCGTCTGAAACAGGGGTTTAGTTCACGTTTGGATATGGATCAGTTCGAGGCGGAGAGGGCCCATGCCGCGGGCCGTACAGCAGAACTCGAACGGCAGATGGTCCAAGCAGAGAACCAATTGAGCGTGCTGCTGGGCCGCAAGCCCTTTGCCATTACGCGCGGCCGGTCCTTGTATGAACAGGTCATGCCTCCGGATGTCCCAGCCGGGTTGCCCTCGGAACTCTTGCAGCGACGGCCGGACATTCTCGTGACCGAGCAACAGCTCGCGGCAGCCACGGCTCGCATCGGCGCGGCGAAGGCCGATCGGTTTCCCAAGATCACGCTCACGGGCCTGCTCGGTTCTGCCAGCCCGCAGTTGTCGAATTTCTTTACCGATCCCGCATCCTATGGCGTGGCAGGAGCCGGATTCACCGGTCCGCTCCTGAACGCTCAGATGCTGGGGTTTCAGCAGGAAGCGGCAGAGGCGCAAGCCAAGAAGGCGCTCGCGCAGTATGAGCAGAGCGTCCTCATCGCCTTCCGCGAGGTCGAGGATTCTCTGGTAGCCGTCCGTACGGCGCGAACGCAGAACGAGGCGCAACAACAACAGGTCACAGCGTTGCAGTCAGCGCTGAAGCTGGCAGAACTCCGCTACAAAGGCGGTTTGGCCAATTATCTCGACGTGCTCGTGTCTCGGCGTAATCTCTTCGAAGCTGAACTGGCTATGACCAGTTCACGCCGCCTGCATCTGGTCTCGGTGGTGCAACTCTACAAGGCTCTTGGCGGTGGCTGGTTTCCTGAGATGGACCGGCCCAAGGGCGACAGCAAAGGATAGAAGAGGTCATGGAAAAACCGGCCGACACACAGTACCCAATCCATGACCTGTTGCGTCGGCGGTGGAGCCCCCGCGCGTTCGACGATCGGCCTATCGAACCGGAGAAATTGCGGAGCCTCTTCGAAGCAGCACGGTGGGCTCCCTCATCGAATAACAGGCAACCCTGGCGATTCCTGGTTGCGACAAAAGAGCACAAGGCCGAATACGATCGGTTGTTCAATTGCCTGGTCGAAGGCAATCGGCAATGGGCGCATCGTGCGCCGGTGCTATTGCTGTCTGTGGCGACATTGCAGTTCGAGGATGGCTCGCCGAATCGCCACGCGCTCCATGACACGGGGATGGCGGTAGAAAACCTTGCCTTGCAGGCCACGGAACTTGGGCTTGTTGCCCATCAGATGGCCGGATTTGACATCGATCGCGCGCGCGCGGACTGTCAGATACCGGAGGGCTATGAGCCGGTGGCCATGATGGCGGTCGGGTATCCAGGCGATCCTGCCATACTATCGGAGCGCCTGCGGGCGCGGGAAGTTCAACCGAGAGTCCGAAAGCCAGTGACGGAGTTTGTGTACGCAACAACTTGGCAGCAACCGTCGCCCCTTTTCCGATAAGGAATGAATTGGGTCGCGCTCCAAGGGGAGAGTCGATTACGATTCAAGGATGTATCGAAAGATGGATATCAGTCATACAGACGAAAGGTAAAGGAAAGATCATGAAGCCACTCAGTGGGAAAGTTGCGATCGTCACAGGGTCGTCCAGCGGAATCGGGCGAGCAATCGCAGAGCGATTGGCTGAAGACGGAGCGATTGTGGTGGTGAATTATGGAACGAGCGCCGAGAAAGCACAGCAGGTCGTGACGGGCATTCAGGCCAAGGGTGGGAAGGCCGTCGCCGTCCAATCCGACATGAGCCAGGTCGCAGAGGCGCGCCGCCTTGTATTCGAGACGGTAAAGCGATTCAGTCGGCTCGATATTCTCGTCAACAATGCCGGGCGATTTATGCCCAAGGCACTTCTCGATACGACCGAGGCTGACTTCGATCAAATCATTGCTTTGAACGCCAAGGGTCCCTATTTCGCGATGCAGGAGGCAGCCAATGTGCTCAAAGAGGGGGGCCGCATCGTGAACATTTCGACCGATGGAACCCATTTGAGTTTTCCCGGTGCGACGGCTTATCTTGGCAGCAAGGGCGCACTGGAACAGTATACGAGAGGACTGGCGCAGGAGCTTGCTCCGCGAGGGATTACGGTCAATACCGTCTCGCCAGGCTTTACCGAGACGGGCATGATGACCGACCAGTTCCGCCAGATCGGCATCCAGCTGTCGCCGTTGAAGCGGCTTGGTCTTCCCAAGGATATCGCCGATGTGGTGGCGTTTGTCGTGAGTGAGGAAGCGCGGTGGTTGACGGGCCAGAATATTCATGCCGGCGGCGGCATTGTGATGTAGGAGG
>CAZGYZ010000147.1:0-5435 GCA_964530675.1 uncultured Nitrospira sp.
GCGGGTGGCGCCAGCCTGGGAGCCCAGCCGCCTTAGTCTTCCTCGTACTGTTAAGGGGTGGCCCAATTGGTCTCCGACTGCGCGCGTCCAACGAGGGCCTTCTGAGGCCGCGCGTTGCGCGAGCAAAGGAGACTAATGGGCTACCCCTCTTCCCCACACCGGGCGGGGTGCGAGGACGGTTGGGCTGGCTGGCGACAGAATCCGCATCTTTACACCGTCAAATACTGCTTCACCTGTTCCGCGCTCAACTCACTACTCTTGCCCGATATCACCACCGCCCCTTTGGCCATCACCACATATTTCTCCGCCAGGCGAGCGGCAAAGTGGAGCCCCTGCTCGACCAACAAAATGGCGAACCGGCGCTGCTTTTTGAATCCAATGATCACGTCTTCGATTTGATCCACGATCGAAGGCTGAATACCTTCAGTCGGTTCATCGAGCAAGAGCAGCTTGGGATTCGACAGGATCGCGCGGCCGATCGCCAACTGCTGCTGCTCCCCGCCGCTCAGGACGCCGCCCGGACGATTGAGAATTTGTGTGAGCTTGGGAAACAAATGATACACCTCGTCGAAGGCGGTCTTCTCGACCGTCCCATTCGGTTTGTCCGACCTCGCCCAGAAACCGAGCAGCAAATTCTCCCGGACCGTCAGATGAGGAAGGATCTCCCTGCCCTGCGGCACACAAGCCAGCCCGCTACGTGCCCGCTTGTCGGTCGGCACCTTCGTGACATCAGCCCCATCGAACATCATCCGCCCAGACCTCGCAGGCAACAAGCCGGTCAGTACTTTAAGTGTGGTCGTCTTGCCGACCCCATTCCGACCCATGAGACACACGACCTCTCCTTGGTCGATCGTAAAGGACACATCCCGAAGAATGTGGCTCTCACCATAGTAGGCATTGATTTTTTCAAGCTGGAGCATGACGTAATTGAAACAACCTCATAATCTATTGATCGCACATGTGGCTCAACGGGAAAACACCCTTGCAAGATGCTCAAAAAGGCCGTTCAGCAAGGCCGCAGCCGCCGAACGCACCGGAGGCGTACCCTCTGGGGTACGTTGAGGATGCGTTCAAGGCGAGAACGAAGCTGGCGGACTTTTTCAGCATCTTGCTAGTGAGCAACTTTTTGACGGCCCAGATATATTTCTCTAACCCGATCGTCTGCCTGCACCTTCTCGACGGTGCCTTCGCAAATGACGGTGCCCTCGTGCAAGACCGTCACGATGCGGGCGATCTGCCGGACAAACTCCATGTCGTGCTCGATGACGATGATCGCTTGTTTTTCAGCCAACGATTGGAGCAACTGACCTGTCTGTTCCGTTTCTTCGTCAGTCATCCCGGCGACCGGCTCGTCGACGAGGAGCAACGAAGGGTCTTGCAAAATCACCATGCCGATTTCGAGCCATTGTTTCTGACCGTGCGACAGGGACCCGGCCCTGGTATGCGCATAATCTTTCAGACCGATCGTTTCAAGGTTCTCCTCGATCCTTGTTCGCTCTTCCGCCGTCGATTTTCCGAAGAGGGTTGCAAAGACACCTTTACTGCTCCGTTTCAACGACAGGTCGAGGTTTTCCCAGACGGTGAGAAATCCATAGATGGACGGCGCCTGGAACTTCCGCCCGATGCCGAGGGCGACGATTTCATCTTCGCGTTTCCCCTTGAGATCGACATCTTTCCCGAACACGACACGGCCGCTGGCCGCCTTGGTCTTCCCGCAAATGACATCGAGCAGGGTCGTCTTCCCTGCCCCGTTCGGCCCGATGACAACGCGCAATTCTTTGTAGTCAACCATGAAGGTCAAGTGGTTCAACGCCTTGAAGCCATCGTAATCGACGGTCACGCCATCGAGATAGATGATGGAATTTTGAAATGCCATGTCTTATCATCCGCGATTCGCTCTTGCCCTGCTGACGGGAATCACCCTGGCCTTGTCTGCCTGCGCCTCAGGCCCTGATCTCGACGTGACGATCCATGAGTCCAAGCGAGGCGCCGTGTACATGGAACGGATTCCCGATCGGTCTTTTCAAGCCTCCCACCCCATCACGTTGTCGGCAGACACGATGGCGCGGGTTCTTCGTGGCGTGGTCGTCAAGGATGGCCGAGGAGTCTTGGGAAACCTGTCCACCAGCGCCAGCAAACTGGAGGCTGTTCGAGCGTTTGGGGACGAGGACGTAGAATATCTGACGCCGCTTCTGATCGAAGGGCTCACCAAAGCTGCGTCGGACCAGCAGATTGGGTTTCGTGTCGTCAAAATCGTCGCGCCGATCCAGTCTCAATCCGTCGGGACAATCATTTGCTTGTCTGATGTTCGTTCCCCCGGTGTCTGTGAATCAGAACAGCGACAGGGGGAAACATCCGAGGAATCGACGGAGGGTTCGCTCTACGCCTACGGACGGTCGCTGTATCTGACCTTGACCGCGTATCGCCATCGGACAGAACAGGCCGAAACGAATACCGTGGCCAATCGTCGCCTCTTCAATCCGGCAGGATTGGCAAACCGCACAGTGCACTTTGTCCCGGAATCCGCCAAGCGTCCTGAGAGCTATCGAACCGTGCGCTCAACCGACGCAACACTGATGATCGATTACGGTCTGCTTGCCACAATGCCTGTCGCGCCTGAGATGCGATCGACTCCCCTACATTCACCGACGCCTGTGAAGGGGGAATCCACCCAGAGAGGTACCGATATGGACGAGCTCAGGAAGGAGTTGCAGGAGATTAAGAAAAAACTGGCGGAGCAAGAAGAAGAGCGGACACGTTCCAGCCCCTCAACTTCCAAGAAACCTGCGCCTCGATCCATTCCTTAGCAGGCTGAGCCTATCCACGCTGTTTTTCAGCCCGCTGGTCGAGTTCTCCAGCTAACAGCACGGCCTCGGCGATCTCGCGCATCGACTTTCTGAAATCCATACTTTGCCGCTGAATGAGTTTGAAGGCCTCTTCTTCCGTCAACTTCTTCGAGCGCATCAGGTAGCCCTTGGCCCGCTCCATGATCTTCCGAACCGCCAGCGCTTCCTGCATCTCGTGGGACTTCTCGATCAGGGTCGTATGTTCGATGGCGATGGCGGCCTGATTGGCGATAGCCTGGAGCAATTTGATCTCTTCGCCGGTGAACACATGCGGAGCGGACGTATAGCTATTGATCACGCCCAGCGCCTTCTCCCGCACCATCATCGGGACCGAAAGCAATGAGCACAGCCCTTCCTTCTTCGCCATATCCGGATACATATAGTCTCGCTCTGTGGAGACGTCGAGGACGATAATCGGGCGGCGTTCTTTCACGGCGCGGCCAATGATACTCTGCCCAACCTTAAGGTTCGGCTTGCGGCGATACTGTTCGCTGAGGCTTTGTGTCGCCGCAATCCGAAGTTCCCCGCTGGCTTCGTCCAAGAGCATAATCGAGCAGATCTTGGAGTTCATCATTTGCGCGGTCATCGTCACCAGGAGTTCAAGCACGTCTTTGATCAACCGATTGGATGCCACCGTTTCTGAGACCTGCGACAATGTCTCCACTTGCAAGGCTTTGCGTTGCATTTGATCGTACAGCCGCGCGTTCTCGATCGCTCCACCGACTTGATTGGCGATCGTCGAGAGTAACGCCATCTCATCGGCCTGATAGCGCTTGGGGCGCTTATGCTGGACATTGATCACGCCGACCACTTCTTTTTTGGCCATAATCGGCACGGAGACGAAGGCTTGATAGCGGTCTTCCGGAAGGTTGTGAAAAAACTTGAACCGTGGATCGTCGTTCGCATTACTCTGGATCACGACGCGCGTCCGTTCCTGAGCGACCCACCCGGTGATGCCTTCTCCCAAACCGATCGTGATGCGGCCGATCAATTTCGGATGAGGATTTTTCGAGGCTCGCAAAATGAGTTCGTCTTGGCTATCCGACAAGAGGTAGAGGAGGCAGGCATCCGCCTTGGTGACTTCGACAACGACTTCGACGATATGTTTGAGAATCGCTTCGAGGTCCAGTTGGTTGCTGATCGACGCAGAGATCCGATGGAGGACATCGGCTTCGCGTGTTTTTTCACGCAAAGCCTGTTGAAGGTGAGCCACGGATGGTATACGTTTTGTCGTCATTGAGCGTTACCTTCGTGCACGAGCCTTTGGACGGACAGAATGCTTGCCTGGCTGACGGCTGCTCGACGGGCGTCTTCTGCGGCCATGCTTGTTCTGAAACCACGCTGCACAAACCTGCAGCTCGATCGGACGAATGAGCACTTTCCCAATCTGCACTGGCCATATCCCAATGACCCGCCCCCCGACCACCTTCTTGTCATGTTGCATGGCGCCCCACAGGGACGTAAAGGATACCTCTGAGACCTGTTCGGATAATCCCGCACGCTGCACCAGACTTCTGATCCGTTCGACAATGTCTCGCCCGCAGAGGCCCATGTGACTAGCCAAATCCGCTTCTTGCACCAATCCAATCCCCACCGCTTCACCATGGATCAACCCGCGGTAGCCCGAGAGTGACTCCAGCGCATGTCCGATCGTGTGGCCATAATTGAGAATGCGCCGGCGATCCGATTCCCGTTCGTCCTCGACAACCACCTGCGCCTTGATCTCGCAAGATCGCTTAATCGCGTGGATGACCGGCCCCTCCTTGAGTTTCAAGAGCGCAGGCATTTGCTGCTCCAAAAAAGCGAAGAATTCCTCGTCGGCAATAATGCCGTACTTGATCACCTCAGCTAACCCGGCGATCCATTCTCGGCGTGGCAACGTGCGTAGCGTGAGAGTGTCGATCAATACCGCGCGCGGCTGGTAAAACGCCCCGATGAGATTCTTTCCCAGCCGGTGGTCCACGCCGGTCTTACCCCCGACGCTGGAATCTACTTGAGCCACAAGTGTTGTCGGCACTTGCACAAACGGAATTCCTCGTTGATAGATCGCAGCAGCAAAGCCGGTGATATCACCGATGACTCCACCACCGAGGGCCAGTAACAGGGACTGCCGTTCGAACTTCTGCCTGGCTAGCACATCGAGAATCTTGGAGATTGTACCGAGCGTCTTCGTTCGCTCTCCCGGCGGCAAGATAATCGGCGTCGGATCGTATCCCGCCTTGCACAGCGAGCGGAGAGTCTCTTGAAGATAATGGCTTGCCACATGCTTATCCGTCACAACCCCGATCTTCGGAGAGGTCGTAAAGGCCGTGAGCCTGTCCCCCACTGTCCCAAGTAATCCTGGATGAAGGACGATGTTGTAGCTCCGCTCCCCCAACGTTACCGGTATAGTCTGTTCTGCCACGCCGGCCATGCGCAACGACGGTCTCTCCTGAACAAAAAATACCAGTCGCCTATCCGATTCTTCCTGGATAGGAAAGACTGGATTCACGACCCACTTCACCGACGATGATATTGAATTGCGACGGCTGACATCGGAGGAGATGGTACCACAACGAGGCGGAAACTAGAAGGTTTCAGGATCTTGGT
>CAZGYZ010000148.1:0-5416 GCA_964530675.1 uncultured Nitrospira sp.
CGCCAAAGACCTGGAGGTCCTCGGTGTGCTTCTCGAAATACTCGAAGAGCGGAACTCCATGGGCCTTGATAAACGGCACTTCGCCAGTCGTGGCTCCATGGAGGAGCTCCTTCCATGCGTCCCAGCCCCAGTTGTCGTTGATCATGAGTGCCCAGGCATGCATGGAGGCGGGAACGCCGGTCTGAAGCATTGCTGCGAGCGGCGTAAGTTTGAACCGTTGGTTCTTCGTCTCTGCAAAGACGCCGACACTCGCCAGCGCACGGAGGATACGATAGAGCGCCTGCGGCTGGACTCCCGCAACCGCTGCCAAATCTTCGACGGTGCGAGGTCCCTTTTTTAATAAATCTGCCAGCTTGAGTTCAGCGGCGACATGGACAAGACGCGCGACCCAGTATCCGATCGTGAGGTTCCGCATGACTTCCGGTGGTGACAGCTTCTTGGCCATAAGAGTCTCCTTGAAAATGAATTTGCGTGGCCGCCCGATCTAACGTGTCAATTTTCTGCATGTTGCCAATGCAGGAGCGTACCGTAGCACCAACAAACTATTGAGGACAAGTCAGATACAAGGCGAGGGGGTGTAGATCTGCCCCAGCGTTTGCGTACAACAGGGGTGGGAGTGAGTAGCCCAATACTCAGGCCTGATCCTCCTATATGTTCAAGCGTAAATAGGTTCTAAGCCTGGCTGTGGTCCAGCATTGAATTCCTGGCAAGTGCTCGAATGCCCGGTCATTCGACCAAATTCCATCATGCTCTTCTGCAAGAGCTAATGCGACAAAAGGGACATCGTCTGGATCGACGGCGCCAATCAATATGTCAGCCTCTGGAAGGTATGGGGCGATACGTTCAAAGGGAACGACCGTGACAGACATCAGCAAGAGCGTCAGTGACAAGTCGAGTTCGTCTCCTTTGAGCCGAGCGGCACGGACGATTTTGCCTCGATGTTTCGCGAGTTCATCAAGGGCAAAGGCTGGAAGAAGAAACTCAAGATCAGGGAGGAGGAGAATACGTCTCGTGATGGAGTCTTTAATGAGTGCGGCGATGAGAATATTCGTATCGAGAACCAGCCTCATGCGCTCGAGGCCTTGGCATAGCGGCGACGCAACCCTGCCTTGACGGATCGGGCAAGGTCTTTTGCGGCAGTCTCAGTCAGCGCGCTACGAGATGCGAGCCGATCCGCTAGCGCCACCTGGCGTGCATACTGCCAAAGCGCTTGTTCAGCCACGCGAGCCCAAGGAATCTCCCGATGGCGCTTGAGAATCGAATCCAGTTCGGCTGGAACGTCAATGACGACCTTTGACCGTGCTCCGCTGATAGGTTTGCGGTTCATAGGAATGTTCCTTGTTGAGTAGCAAAATCGGAGTTGCTATGACGCCGATTTTAGCACAGATCCCGCAAATTTAAATCGGATTGAACTGTCTTTCCCACTATATCAAGAGCAAATGGCTGATAGCTGATGCGAGGAGGAACAACCGTCGTTCGTGAAGCGTATCTCGTTATTCGGCGTGACTCGCGAGACTTGCGGGACCAGCGGGACGGGTTGGATGGACGACGGTCCGAGGTCCGAAGTTCGAGGTTTTCGGAACTTCGAACCCGGAACTTCGAACCTCGGATCGCGCCTGTTGCACACGGTTTGCTTGTCTCGATCACAATTCATGAACGACGAGAGGGGAGAACCGAGCGACAAACCGGCAGACTGGCCCACTCCGCATCGAGAGATGTTGGATGGCAAGACCCGAATCCAACTCTTCAGGGGGTAGTCTTCAGAGTTCAAGGGCAAAGCGAATGGCATCTTTGACCTTGGTCATGGTCTCATTGATGAGGAGTACACGGGGAGCTTCTGGGTCGTGACGGGAGATGATGAGGACCGGTCTGGTCTTGGCAGCCAGACCGAGGTCGGCCAGCCAGATCTCACCCGGCTTGGCGTTCATCGAGGGCATCGAGGACTTCTTGCACGATGGCCCGCGAAGGCAGCAGGTCCAGTGCGTTGGTGTCGGCCAACTCGATCACATCAGTCACGATCTGCTCCACTTGAGCCGCGATTTCAGGCTGCCAGGTGGCGAGTTTCTTGTCTAGTTTCTGTGCGAGCTGAGTCATGCGGATACGGTACCATCTTTCCGCCGGTCCAGCAAGGCTGGCGGGCTTCCACATCATTGAGTCTACGGCTCGATGAATCTTGGAAATCCGCGAGGAGGGAGCGGGTCAGCCCTCATGTCTCCCGGGGCGACCCTTCCGGGCGTGACCTCGTGGAATCCTTCCGGAATTCCCGCAGCCGCGATCACGTGATCGCGGTGCCTTAGCCCGCATTATTCACGAAGACTTCTACTGCAACCGCCGATACGCCGCTACGACGAGCCTGACGGCGGGCGGGCTCGCCGCTCAGTCAGTCAACATACTGTTTCAAGTATGCCTCCTTTCTTCACGGCTCCGCGCGCCCGTCTCGCCTGGCGTCTCGGCGGTCACGCCTCGGTGGGTCCCCGCCCCGCTGATAACAGGTGCTGGCCCGCTCCCCCCTCGCGCCGGAAAGGATCTGCTTACGATAGGGTCACCGGGATTGTTCAGTGTAGACGGCTTAGGGTAGGGAGGGATCGGTTGATTGCCTGCACAGTCCTTGCTCGCTCAGGCTGCTATAGAGTTGGCTAGGTACAAGGTCAAGCAACGACCCCATCTCTTTCTCACATAAATAAGTCAAAACTCACGTCTGACCCTCATTATCCTTCTAGTACGAAGAACCAAGGACACGCTACGCTTTCAGATTGGTCTGGTCGATTGTTGTGTGAGGGGTAAGGAAGGAGCCGCCACGCGCCGCGAAATGGGTCCGGCATCCTTTCATTTACCAAGTGACTCTGAAAGAGACTCAAATGCTGGGGTGCTTTCGTCGCCGTGTAATGAATAGAGCAAGACGTGGATTTCTACCTTTCGTAAGGCCTTCCCCAGTTTTTCGTTTACTACTGCAGGAAGAACAAGCACGCGGCGGGGCTGCGGGTTTTCAGTGGCACCATGAAGTAGTAACTGGCCAACTCCGGAGTAAATGCTGAACGTGGAATTGTCAGTTTTTACCTCGAATAGGATCTCAACCCGACCATCAGGACTTAGAATCGCCAAGTCTCTTGCTTGATTATTCGCAACGCTATGCCCAGAGTGTTCTAGCTCTTTGGAGAGTGCATTGACGACAATCGCATGGAGGCGAAGTGCCCTTATTGGATTTAAAATCGTATAGGGCGCTCTCGGGCCTGGCGATTCAGGGCTGAATGAATCCAGCGCTGGAGTCGCCAGTCGTCGAGTAGCTTCGACAATAGGAGAAACAGTTCGTGCAGGGAGAATCACCAAGGATTTTCCCAGATCTTGCAGGAGTGGCCATAGGGTTCCTAGGTCCCCCCAGTCTCCCACCAGCAGCTCTGCCAGTTCGTCAGCTGTCATATGCCTGAGAAAGTCTCGGTGGCGGTCCATGGCAATGACAAAGTACTTTGTGTGGTCGAGTCCATGTGTATTGAGCGCCGTCCACTGAGCCAAGCTTATCCGCCTTATATCAGATGTGATCTGTATCCCGTTTCCTGCCACGCACCGCAGAAGAAATCCTTCTGGTAGCGCTAAACAGCCTCTTTTGAACTCACCAAACCATTGAGAGTCCTGCATCAGTCGCGAGAGTCGTTCGATATGATAGGTTCGAGCCTGATCGGTCTTTGGGAAGGCGACGTACTCGCTTCTTACAATCCCCTGAGGGAGGAAAGTAATCTGCAACCGACCAAGTGTTTTATCCTTGGCCAATGTTGCATACATCCAAATGCCTCCAGTAAAACGTGCGCCCTGAGGGCTTCGTTGCCAGAAGGCGGCACACCTAATCTTAAGTGCGGTATAGCCAGAAATTTGTTCTGATCGAGTTTGTGCGTAATCTCGCAAGCTCTGTCGAATTGGTGTCAGGCGGGAGCTAAAGGCTTGTACACTGAGGGGCTTCCCTTTTGGAGCAGCAACCACGCCTTGAGCGTGTCGAGCCATAACGTCATCCCATGCATGTATGACAGTGTCCGTGAGCAAGGGGGTAATGGTTGTGTGTGTAGTCATGCGGAATTCTGAGCGACTAGAACCTGCTCCTGGTAATACCTGACCGACCAATGAACTCTTACGATCTCAGCTTGTGCTGTAAGCGGTCTGCCACGCGCCGCGACATGGTTGATTGCAGGCCCTGACTCAACTTTCATGCTGTTGATTCATGTTGGTAACGCAAATTCATTGTCGAGGACTAGGGCGTCCCCAAAGAATGCCACGGATTGTCCCGGGCTTGGGTAGAGCCGCATTTCGCGTTTGGCAAGCGGACGTTTAAGCTCCAATTCGAGAAGTTTTCTTGCGCACCATCTCGCAACGAGCGTCTGCTTGGCTATGTCGAAGGCCGTATCGGCATCGAGCAATCCCTTCAAATATTTCGGGTGCGCGTGACCAAAGAATCGGTGGCGTGCAAGGTAGACGTGAGAAACAATCTTCTTCAGATTGTCGTCAAATTCGCGGCCAAAGAGTGTCTGGCCCTGCTGTATCGCCTCAGCTTTTTCGTGCTTTCCGAGAGTGGCCTCGACCGCAAGATAGAACTGCATGAAGGCAGCATCAACAAGACCAGATACGGAGTCCTCGCCAGCGAGAAGGGACATGCCGGTTGAATAGTGCTGCTGAGCAACACGAGCCTTGTCGGATAGTTTGAAGTCACCTCGCTGAAATGATTGAGCTACGGCGCCACGTTCCTCGACCTCGAAGGCGACTCCACGAGCAAACGGTAGGCGGGACATTATCAATAACGGTAATTCAGGGCCACGGCCAACATCCGCGAGATAACTGACACGACTGAACGTGAGATTGATGTCTGTGTGCAGTTCAAGTTGCCGAATTGCGTCGGAGAGTACCTCAATATCAAACGAAAATAACTCTTCGGCATTTTCAAAGGATCGCCAAAGGAACAGTGTCGCAGGTTTTTTAGGGTCGAGGGAATGCATGCCGCGCAGGAAGGCCGAAGCAAATTCACCTATACCCTGTGGCGACGCGTTCGCTATTTCACCAAGAAATTGAAGAGTTTGAGGGACCATCACGGTTTGTAGCACCTCAAACGAAAACACTCCAGAGATTGGAGACATCGAACCGGCCAAAGAAGATCTCCAAAACTCAATAGAACGCGAAGGAAATGATGACACGTGAGGATCTCCGGTGGTGGGTTGCAACCTAACTATAAATTATGTCTGCTGCGGCCTGCCACTGCAACATATCAAGGCAGTCTCAGAAATCCGTTGCGGGCAAGTCTACTGCAAAGTCCAATGCTTATCCACAGCTCACCATCAGATGGTCCGTCCAGCCTCGCTCCTTACCCCACTCTCGGAAGGGCGTCTTCCAGTGATCCTCCACTGCGCGCGTCGAACGACCACCGCTTCATCGTGGGGGT
>CAZGYZ010000149.1:0-5411 GCA_964530675.1 uncultured Nitrospira sp.
CACCTGGCGCGGAAGGTGGCCAGGCTCGAACCGCTCATTTGTGTGAAGGGGTAGGAGAAAAGAAATCAGTGCATCACACGATGATCGCTTGAGATACAACGGAGGCTACGATGGTGAAGTCAGAGAAGACGGATCAGAACGCGGAAGGGAAACAAGAAGAGAAACCGCCGTTCGAAGAACCCAGCCATTGTCTTCTCTGCGGAATGGTGGGGCCGGCGCTGTTGTATGGCCACTGGGTGTGTGAGCATTGCAAGAACGTGGTGCAGGCAGAAGCGCTGTCCAAAAAGCGTAAGATCGAAAAGGAAGGCGGCGGATAAAAGGTACAGTGCTTGCTGTCGAAGGAAAGGGGAGATGATAACTCCGAGCAGATGGAGGTGACTCATGGCGGACGGCGACGGGATGCTATTTGTAGCCCATTGGACTCACACACCTGAGAATTGCCCTGGAAGAAGTAAAGAAGGGGCCACCATGCTCAATGAATTCTGGGCCAAACGGGATCTCGCCGAAAAGAAAGGGATTAAGATCCTGAGCGCCTATGTGGCAGTCACGGAACATACCTACTACATCACTGTCCAGGCTAAAGACTATCAATCCATGCTGGAGTTTTTCGAGCCGTTGGCCCCGACACAAACCGGTGGCATTCATCCGGTCACGACGATGGATGAATGGACGAAGCACATTGACCCGAAGAGGAAAGGATGAACCGACGGTAAGCCCAGGATCGGCTGGCTTGTCGGCTCTTCCCGGCTGAATGGGTAACGCTAGCCGCAGAACTCACACCTCACATCGGTCGCGTCCTGCTTCTCACTCATTCTGCTCAGCTCCTTTCGTCCAAGCGGGCGAGGCAAACAGGGGGGGGCAACCTTCGAAATCTGATCAGCGTGAGTGGAAGGTTAAGGCTGAGGTCGAGGATAAGGAAAAAATCTGGACTTTGCTCAACCTTGACCTTGACCTCAGCCTCGCTTCACGAACGGCTGCCGCCGCTCAGCCTGCGCCAGAGTAGGTAGAGCGGGGTCCCGGCTAAGACGGTCGCGATGCCCAGACCTCCTTCTACCGGACGCTCATAGAGTGCGGCCCCAACGATCACGGTCGACACAAGAAGATAGAATGCCGGGACGAACGGGTAGAGAGGGGTGCGATAGGGACGGGGAAGAGTCGGCTCTTGCCGACGCAGGATCAGTAATGCTCCCACTGCAAGGGCGTTGAAGATCATGAGCACGGTGCCGCTGTAGATCACCAGCCGTTCGAAGCTCCCCGACACAATCAGGGCTGAGGCCCACAGGCTTTGCAGAAGGATGGCGTTGATCGGCGCCTGTTGCGTGCCAGGGGTTTTCGCGAAGAGGGAGGGAATCAAGCTGTCTTGCGCCATGGCATAGTACACGCGGGGTCCGGCCCACACCATCGCGCTCACGGCTCCGGCGATCGAGAGGCAGAGAAGGACCGTTACCAAGATGGTGCCTGTGGGTCCTAGCAGGGCCCCAGCCACCTTGTTCGCCACGGGGAGGATCGGCGGTTGCCCTAGCTCAGTGACGGGCAACGCATAGAGATAGATCCCGTTCACGACTAGGTAGAGCAGCCCCACGAAGAGGGTGCCGCCGATCATGGCTCGCGGGATAGTGCGTCCTGGATCGATGATTTCTCCCGCCACATAGGCCGCCGCATTCCAGCCTGAGTAGGCATAGGTCACGAAAATCAGCGAGACCATCGTCGTTCCAAAGCCGGGAGTGATGTCGGGGGCAGAGAGGCTGAAGTGATTCCAGTTTCCCTTCCCAAGCATCAGCACTCCCACGACGAGAATCAGAATGGTTCCGATGTT
The DNA here is from genome assembly GCA_964530675.1 of uncultured Nitrospira sp. Taxonomy (GTDB): domain Bacteria; phylum Nitrospirota; class Nitrospiria; order Nitrospirales; family Nitrospiraceae; genus Palsa-1315. The sequence continues at coordinate 1,817 of CAZGYZ010000149.1, forward strand.
CAGAATGGTCAGCAGCCGTTGCAGGAATCCACCGGAGCCAACACCGGCGAGATGAAACCCGGTGACGATCCAGATCAGCGTCAATGCAATCCCCGTTGACAGAGGCCCATTCTCACTGTGGAAGGGAACAATCTGAACCAGGTATGCGGCAAAGCTCATGGCCCCTGCCGCAATGGCAGCGCTGAAGCCGATCGTGAACGACGTCCACCCGCTGAGGAATCCGACAAGTGGGCCATAGGCGCGGCGCAGGTAGGCGTATTCTCCTCCCGCGACCGGCAGAGCCGTTCCTAACTCGCTGTACGACAGGGCGCCCGCGAGGGCCAGCAAGGCGCCGAAGAACCAGATTGCCAGGATCAGTCCTGGATCGCCGAGATCGCGAGCCATAAACCCGGTCGTGGTAAAGATGCCGCTCCCGACGACGTTGCTGACCAACAGACAGCCTGCGGTAAAGATTCCGATGCGGCGCGGAAGTTCCGAGCGAGGCGAATCCATCGGTTACCGCTCACCTGGTTGGGTGGATTGGTCTTTGTGGATCAGTGGAACAAAGCGAACCAGCGAGAGCCGCGTTCGTTCATAGCCGTCTGTGGTCCTGCGATAGAGGACCAATTCCTGAAGTTCCTGGAAGGCCTTGCCGACTGGGAGAATCAGGCGCCCTCCAACGGCGAGTTGATCGAGGAGCGGTTGTGGCACATGCTCGGACGAGGCGGTCACGATGATCGCGTCGAAGGGGGCTTCCTCCGGCCAGCCTTGATAGCCGTCACCGACGCGCGTGTGGATGTTGCGGTAGCCAAGTGCCGCCAGCGTCTGTGCCGCCTCTGTTGCCAGGGGCTCGACGATTTCGATGGTGAAGACATGGGGCACGATCTCGGCCAGGACTGCAGCCTGGTACCCAGAACCGGTTCCGATCTCAAGCACCTTCTTCGCGCCCTGCAATGCGAGCGCGTCGCTCATGAGCGCGACGACAAAGGGTTGCGAGATAGTCTGACCGTGGCCGATCGGGAGCGGACCGTCGTTGTAGGCGAAAGCCGAGTAGAAGGCGGGAACGAACCTGTGGCGGGGAATCCGACGCATCGCGGCGAGGACTGCCTGGTCCTTGATGCCACGGGAAATGATCTGCTCGCTCACCATCCTGTCTCGCTCGGCTTGGCGCGAGGGATCATAAGAGTCACCGATGCATCCGGGAATGAGCGCCAGACAGTAGGTGAGCATGACATACGTCATCCACAGCGATGTCAGTGGCCCAGCCTGGGAGTTCATAAGAGATACGGAGCCTATGTGATGATGCCTGAGAGAATGAGCAAGCCTGGTGCCGTGAGAAGTGGAGCATAGACACAATTTTCCCACGGCTTCTGTAGCGTTTCACTACAGGTGGGATCGGATCATTGTGGCAAGATCTCCCTTAGCCCTGTGAGTCTGAACGAGGGGTCAGGTCCAAGCTGCTGCTTTTCCGATGAACTCTGGAGGTGGCTCGGTTTCGGCGGATGGTATCGGCCTTGCTCAGCTGAGAAGGCGAGGCACTCGATTCACCTCCATCATTGATTTGGAGGTTATCAAAACCTGTATTGAAGCGTTCATGCTGAAGGGCAGTTCAGTGCTGGCTCAACAGGTTGCATTGCTTGCACCATGATCGGTCTGAGCCCGCGATCTCGTGGCGCGCAGAGGTGTGATAGGCGATGCCCGGAATGGACATGGAAACTCTTGCACGATGAAGCCGATGATTCTGAAATCAATGTGCGATCCCCTCGCTGATCAGCCGTTTGAAATTGTCGAACGAAAGGGTCTGGGTCATCCTGACACGATCTGCGACGCGGTGATGGAGCAGGTCGCGGTTCAGCTGGCGCAAGCCTATCTGAAGATCTGTGGGCGCGTACTTCACTTTAACGCCGATAAGGGGCTGTTGGTGGCTGGTGAGGTGGACTGCCGTCCCGGTGGAGGCCGCGTCATCACGCCGATGCGTTTGGTTATAGGAGATCGCGCGACGTTCGAATGGCGCAAGAAATTGGTGCCGGTGGCGGAGATCGCCGAGCGGGTTGCCTCCACATGGTTCAGGCAGCACCTTCCTCATGTGGATCCCCTCAAGCACCTCACGTGCCAAGTAGAGTTGAAGCCGGCTTCCGCGGAACTGCAATCCGTGAGTGAGCGGAAGGGAGGGCCGGTGGCCAATGATACCTCCGCTGCGGTGGGTTACGCGCCGTTCACCCCTACCGAGCGATTGGTCTTTCAGGTCGAACAGTTTCTGAACAGCGCTTCTTTTAAAAAGGCCTTTCCAGCTACGGGGCAAGACGTCAAGGTGCTTGGCGTGCGGACGAGGGGGGAGGTGACACTCACGGTCGCCATGCCCTTGCTGGCGTCAGCCATCCGGACAGAGTCTCAATACTTTGCGCGCAAGGCCGAGGTGTTGAAGGCCTTGCAGTCCTTCGTGAAGCAGAAGGCAGGGCCGAGGCTAGCAGTCGAGGTCACGCTCAATGCGCTGGATCGTCGCGGAGCAGGAGTCGAGGGGATGTACCTCTCGTTGCTTGGCACGTCGGCGGAAGCGGGTGATTCGGGCGAGGTGGGGCGGGGGAATCGCGTGTGCGGAGTGATCTCGCTCCGCCGGCCGGCCAGTGCGGAAGCGGCAGCAGGGAAAAACCCTATGGCGCACGTGGGGAAGATCTATAACGTGCTCGCTCACGTGTTGGCTGGGGAAATCTACCGGAAGGTGAAGGGGCTCCGTGAAGTGACGGTCTGGTTGACGAGCCAGATTGGCCGACCTGTGTCATCGCCGCAGTTCGTCATGGTCGAAGTCCACCTGGCGCAAGGTGTGTCGTTGGCTTCGGTTGAGCCGTTGATCGGTCAGCAAGTTCAGCAGGCCTTGCGAGGAATGACGCCCTTCTGCGGGGCACTGGCCAAGGGAGATTATGCGGTCTGTTAGCCTTTCGCCTGTCATGAATCACGCGGGTAGCAGGTAGGATCAGGATGGTAAAAGCGTCGACCACTCAAACAAAGCGTGATTACTATGAAATCCTGGGTGTTGATCGGTCTGCGACCAGGGATCAGCTGAAGCAGGCCTATCGTCAGCTGGCGCTCAAATATCATCCGGACCGGAGTAAGGATTCTGATGCTACGGCCAAGTTCAGAGAAATCGCTGAGGCCTATGCGGTCCTGTCGGACGATGCGAAACGTCACGAATACGATGCGACCGGTCATGCGGGGGTCAGTGAACGTTGGTCCGCTGAAGATCTCATGCGCGATTTTCAGTTCGGCGATTTCTTCGGTGGCCGGTTCGGTGATTTGTCCGGTGCGTTTGGCGATTTCTTTGGCCAACGCACGAAACCCCGCTCCGGGGTGAGCCGGGGCGTGGATTTGCGGTATGACCTGGATCTCACCTTGGAAGAGGCCGCCAAGGGGGGCGAACGGGAGATTCCGATCACCCGTTCCGAGAAATGCGCGCCTTGCGCAGGGAGTGGCGCCAAGCCTGGGACGAAGCCGAAACCCTGTCCCGACTGTGCTGGAACCGGGCAGACTCAACATGCCAAAACCAGCAAGGGTGTGCACATGGTTACGCTGACGACGTGCTCCCGCTGCCAGGGGCGTGGCCAGCTCATCGAGGCCCCCT
>CAZGYZ010000150.1:0-2105 GCA_964530675.1 uncultured Nitrospira sp.
GGGCGGTATTTAATCACACGGGAATCACGACGGGCTGTGCGACCTGCCATAACGGCTCGACGGCGCGCGGCAAACCGGTGAACCACCTCCCGACGACGGCGGCGTGCGAACTGTGCCATCGGTCCACGACGACGTTTACGGGGGCGCAGTTCAGTCACACGGGGGTGGTGCCAGGCACTTGTGCCACTTGTCACAATGGGACCATCGCCCAGGGTAAACCGAATGGCCATCCAAGAACGACCCTGTCCTGTGACGCGTCTGGGTGTCACACCACCAGGACCTTCAGCAAATAGAGGGCGAATACATAGTGTGTTGGAAATCAAAGATTTCCTTAGGAGAGGTTTGCAGTAGCACTTAAGTCGCTCGACAGTGATCATAAAGGCCATCGTAGTTAGCGCTTGCCGATGGACTTCGAATTAGCCTCGAGTTGGGCAAACTTCCCATCTATTAGAGGTTTTCATTGACGGGAGTCGATACAAGAAAATTACGCCTTGCGGCGTGGGCAATCATTCTGTGCGGATTCTTTTCCCTCAGTGCCCTTGTCGCACCGGCTCCAGTTGCCGCGCAAGTGCTTGACCACATCGAGATTGTCGAGACTCCGACAGCGGCGGAGATTCATATTGTGTTCAATGCGCGGGCGCTATATCTGCGGCACACCCCCTCCCAGCAGGGCGATCTCATCCGTCTGTTTCTCGACTTCCCCGATCTGGATCGCTCCTTCCGATTTCCACGTGAATTGGCTTCGTCGCCTCCCAGCGACTTGGTCCCGAAATTCACCGTGACGTTTCCCGACCAAGGGACAAACGGCCTCTCGATTCGATTTGCCAAGCCGGTGCAATTTCGCGTGAGCCAGCGGGACATCAGAAGCAGCAGTCGGATTGTGATTTCCGTCAAGTTGGAAAGGCCGGCGCTCCCCCCACCGCTCCCGCATGAGATCGAAGCTCCACCGGCGACGCCTCCGGACGCGACAGGACCAAAGCTGTCATTCGAGGTTCCGCCGTTCAGTCCCGGGATGAATGTCGAGACCTATGCCGAAGATTTGATGAAGCTAGGCCGTAAGGCACTGAACGTCGGAGAGAATGAGAAGGCGTTGCAGATCTTCAATGCGCTCCTCAATCTTCCGCCAAGTAAGCAATCACAAGCAGCTCAGGAGTGGGTTGGAGTGGCCAGGCAACGCAGCAAAGAATATGAGAAAGCGAAAACGGAGTATGAACTCTACCTCAAACTCTACCCCGAGGGAGAGGATGCGGTGAGAGTGCGACAGCGGTTGGCATCGTTGCAGGAGTCCATCAGTCAGCTTGCACAAGCCAAAACAGGCAGATCGACGAAGAAAAAGATAGACGAAATGCGGTTCTACGGGAGTGTGTACACGTACTATTATGGCGGGTACTCCCAGACGGAAACGACAGACAAAGTGGCGAATAGCACCACGAATAAGAGCAGCCATGACCAGTCCTTGTCGCAGACGGCGTTCGATGTCACGGGACGATACCGGAAAGACGAGTACGACAACAAGCTCGTCATGCGTGGTACGCAGTCATACGATCTATTGGCCACCTCCGATACGAGACGAAACATCAGCCGTCTCAGAGCTCTCTACTACGAACACGCGAGTCAAGATTCGTATTTCATCCGGGTCGGTCGACAACCGGGGAACACCGGCGGCGTGTTGGATTTCCGGTTCGACGGAGCCTGGGTGCGTTATGTCGCCGTTCCGCAATTTTTTAATGTGAACCTCATCGCAGGTCAGCCTCGGCAATTCAGCTTGACGTCCAATTTCGTGCCCGACGATCCCAGAAACTTCCGAGCTGACTTGAAACGCTACTTTTACGGGGTAAATGTAGACATCGGTCCGATCGGACAGGCCTGGAACAGCAATCTGTACTTCATCAACCAGATGGTCAATGGCGTGGTGGATCGACGGGCAGTAGGGACAGAATTACGGTATTCGGCCAACGGCAAGAACGCCTTCAGCCTGATCGACTACGACGTGTCGTACAATGTCCTCAACGTGGCGATGCTCAACGGAACCTGGGTGACAGAAGGGACCACCTACACCCTACTGGTCGACCATCGTAGAACACCCTATCTGCAAACCTCGAATG
>CAZGYZ010000150.1:2205-5399 GCA_964530675.1 uncultured Nitrospira sp.
CCGAATGCCCAAACCGATGCCGCTTGTTCCCTGCAAGCGCAGCCCGGGAGTGGCAGTATCCTAACCTATTCGGCTCAAGTAATCGGGACGAAGTTTCCGTTTGAGAATACGACCTTTGTCGCGAATGCCAGCTACATTACGAGTCCGGCGTACCGAGCGCAATCGCTCACGATCAATTCCTTGGCTCGCTTCGGACCACAATTACAGGTCGACGGGTTCGTCCTGCTCTATCACCAGAAGACAAGTAGTGATAACGTGGACCTGTATCGTGCGACTCCGACGATCCGCATGAATTATCGTTTCTTCGACGACTGGACCTTCGAGGCCTCAGGCGGGTATGAGAAAACGCTGACGGATAGCTCGACATTCAAGGACTCGACGGCGAGACAATTCTTTTTCTTCGGTCTCCGGCGGGACTTCTCCTAGCATGGATTATTCATGGCCGCTGCAGAAGCGGTCGTGACCAATGTTGAGCAGCAATTGTTTCAAGGATGGGCGCAATCATGACCCTCATATTTTGGTGTATCGCTTGGGGCATGACGCTGCTCGTGATGGGTCTGCTCCTGTGGCCGCTGCTCAAGCGCCAAGAGTCTTCGAAGAAGGAAGAAGGAGAAAACCCGCTTTCGATCTATCGCCAGCAATTTGCCGAATTGGAGCAAGATCTGAAGAACACCTTGTTGACCGATGAGCAGTATCAACTATCAAAACAGGAACTCGAACGGCGGCTCCTCGATGAGACAGGGGCTGCCGAGACTGCGCCTCCGGCACGGGTGTGGCCGGTGAACAGCCGAGCAGTCGGCGTGGCATTAGCGGTCATCGTTCCGATCATCAGCGGACTGCTGTACTTGGAATGGGGCAACCAGCAGGCGATTATACTTCCCAGCGTATCCTCACCGGCAGCACAAGGCGGGCTAGACGTTGTCCATCAAACATCTGAAGGGCTCGACGCGCTTTCCGAGCGGCTGAAGAAGAAGCTCGAACAGAATCCGAACGACGGAGTGGGATGGGCCCTTCTCGCGCGCTCGTATGTAGAAATCGGACGGCATGCCGATGCGCTGCCGATGTATGAGAAAGCCATGAAGTTGGTCCCTGACGATCCTCAAATGCTCGTCGACTATGCCGATGCCCTCGGCATGCTGCATGGCCGTAAGCTGATAGGCAAACCGGAGCAATTGATTCAGCAGGCGCTCAAGATCGATCCGAACCATGTCAAGGCACTGATGCTGGCCGGGACTGTGGCGTTCGACCGCAAAGAGTTCGGGCGGGCGGCACAGTATTGGGAGCGGGCCAGCGCCAATCTTTCTGCAGATGCGGAAGCCGAGGTCCGGCAAGAGCTGCTATCGGGTATCGCCGAGGCCAAAGGGTTAGCCGGCGGAAAACCGGTAATAGCCAAGGTGGTTGACTTGGCAGCGCCTTTGACAAGGTCAGGTGGTCAGACTGCCGCAATCAGCGGAACCGTGAGCCTGGCGTCCGGTCTCGCCGGGAAAGTCGCGCCAACGGACACGTTGTTCGTGTTCGCGCGAGCGATGAACGGTCCGCCCATGCCGGTGTCGATCGTACGGGCAACGAAACAGGATCTGCCATTTACGTTTCAACTCGATGACTCAACGAGCCCCATGCCGTCCAGGAAACTGTCCGACGCAGGAACGGTGGTGATTGTGGCCCGCCTGTCGAAGTCCGGTCAGGCTATACCACAAAGTGGAGACCTGGAGGGAATGAGTCAACCAGTGAAATCCGGAGCGGATGGGATCACGATCGTCATCGATCGTGAAAGACCATAGCACTGAAAAGGTCACATGTCGCAATCATACCTCACCATGTTGCTCTACCTCCTGCCGGTGGTTTTCGCCCTGACTCTGTATTACCGCCGCCACAATAAGCGGGATATCCACTATCGTGCTCGTCTGGCTGAGACGGTTGAGGCGAGTATCCCTGAGCCGCTCAGCTTGCACCCAGTCATCGATACCAACAAGTGCATCGGCTCAAGCGCCTGCGTCAAAGCCTGTCCGGAACATGCGCTTGGGATCGTCAGAGGAAAGGCGACGCTCGTCCAACCAGATCACTGTATCGGTCACGGCGCTTGCCAGGCCGCTTGCCCGGTAGAAGCGATTCAGCTGGTATTCGGTACGGAGAAGCGCGGCATTGATATCCCTCAAGTCAAGCCGACCTTTGAAACCAACGTCTCCGGCATCTACATTGCCGGCGAGTTGGGAGGGATGGGGTTGATTCGCAAGGGAGTCGATCAGGGGAAACGAGCGATCGAGACGATTGGGAAACACAAGAGCAAAGGGGGCGAGTTGGATGTGGTGATCGTAGGCGCCGGGCCAGCCGGTATCTCCGCATCGCTGGCGGCCAAAGAGTCAGGATTGCGATTCGTGACGGTCGAGCAGGAAGACTCACTCGGTGGCGCAATCTTCCATTACCCGCGCCGGAAACTGGCCATGACGGCGCCTATGACGCTGCCCATTGTCGGCAAGTTCAACAAGTGCGAGATCAGTAAGGAAGAGTTGCTGGATTTTTGGGGCAAGATTACCCGTGAGAACAACATCAAGATTAATTTCTCGGAGCGTATGGATGCGATCACGAAAACGGCAAACGGTTTCCTGGTGAAGACGTCGAAGAATAGCTACAAAACGAAGAACGTGCTCCTTGCCATTGGCCGGCGCGGCACGCCCCGCAAGCTTGGTGTGCCGGGAGAAGAGCAACCCAAGGTTGTCTACAGCCTGATCGATGCGGAACAATACCGCGGCCAACATGTGCTGGTGGTGGGTGGCGGAGACAGTGCAGCTGAAGCGGCCCTGTCGATTGCCGCAGAACGAGGCGCCGTGGTTACCATTTCCTGTCGCGGCGATGAAATTTTTACCCGTCCGAAAGCCAAGAATCGCCAGCTGCTCAAACAAGGCGTGGAGGAAAAAAAGATCACGGTGTATATAGATGCCAATGTAAAGGAAATCGGGACAGAGACTGTGACACTGAGTCACGGGGGGAAAGACATCAAAATAAAGAACGACGCTGTGATCGTCTGCGCCGGCGGCACACTCCCGACGGCCATGCTGAAAGAAATCGGCGTCATGGTCAATACCTACTATGGCACGGCTGTAGCGATATGACTCTTCGCAGGGAGGCACGTATGTGGAGTTGGATTATGATCACTTGCGCGATGCTCTTGTTGATGAACGCTTGTGGCAATTCAC
>CAZGYZ010000151.1:0-5353 GCA_964530675.1 uncultured Nitrospira sp.
TCGACAATCAAAGTCTTTCCCCCGAGTGGATTCGGCGGTGGATCAGCTATCAAGTTCCACTCCCTTCACCTCGCCTTTCTTGTTCATTTGGTCTAACTGGTTTATTTGGTTTGTTTCGTTTATTTCGTTGGTCTGGTTCAACCAAATAAACAAGACAAACCAAACAAACCAAATAAACCAGTCAGACCAGACAGACTGCGTCGCGGTTTTTCGGCCATAAACATGCAAGTCAAAGTATCTGCAAACCGTTTACTGAAGCCACTTCATAAGGAGCCTGTTTCAATATGTCAAGGGCGTCGCCTCACGCACAGATCGTACAATTCTGTCGTTGTGGTGGAGGTAACCACTTGGTAAATCCTGGTATCGAATGACGTCAAGCTCTTGGATTCCCGTTGATTTTAGTCACACTGGATAGTCGCACGTTGGCATGGCGATTGCGTTATTGCAGGAGGACGGGTAGCGAGTCTGTTTCGAGCAGTACGGAGGGATATGATGAACATACTGAAGATCGTGCTCACAACAATGATCGCGGTGCTGTTTTCTTTCAACCTCGCCGTGGCCGCCCCCTCCAAGGTGCAGGATTCGTCTCGGCACCTCTATGACCGAGTGATGGAGGAGTACAAACACAGGGACTACGCGGCCGCGTTGGCTGGTTTTCGATTCTTTCTAGAACTCCACGGACAGTCCTCGCTGGCAGCTAACGCACAATACTTTGTGGCAGAATGTCAGTACCGATTGGGGCGCTATAAAGAAGCTTTAAAATCCTACTACCACGTTGTGTCCTACTACCCGCTCAGCCCGAAGCTTGCTTCTTCTACCTTGAGAATTGGGCAAACCTATACGAGGCTAAAGGATCACGAGAAAGCTCATATGATGTATGAGCGAGTGGTCGATCAATATCCTGAAAGCGCTGAAGCTGAGACGGCACGGAAAGTCCTCGACACCGCGCCGATGCGGGAGGAGGATCCAACCCCTCAACGGATCAGCAACAGCTCGCTCGACTAGTTCTATCTCAGGACAGGCAAGGGAGGCGTCGGCGATACGCAGTGACAGTCACTCATCTTCACCTACGCCAAATAGCTGAGCCAGTTGAGGCACTGTATAGGACGTGTGGGGTTTCAACGTGGTCAACGTAATGCCCGCTGCCTGTAGTACTGATTGTATCTCCCGTCTCCGAGTGACCTCCTGTGGCTGAGCGGGGAACCCTTCCTCAAGAAGCACAACCTGCTCCGCAGCCTTCGTTCCTGGGTGGACCAACACAAAGTCGAGTTGCTTTAGCGCGATCTGTCTCAACACCTGAGACCGAGCCGTTCCTTCTGCCTCGACACTGACAACAGACCAGAGCGGAACCCTTGCAAAGACAAGATAGTGGTCTTCTACTGCCAAACGGATGAGATTGTAGAGCAAGAGATCCGTGTCAGTCAGTAGAGGCTGGGGACGCAATGTGACGTTAGGAGGAAGGACAAATGGCTCTTTCCCGACTGGCCCAGTGGTTGACGAGAGCTTCAGCCGCCAAACCAGAAATGCCAGGAATACGATGGCAAGGCCGATGAATACATATTCCATCATGTCTCTATCACCTGGGAAGGGATTCACGCCAGCGAGGACCGTTCGGGACAATGGTGCCAAGGAGTACAGGATGGTTCGCGCCTGTCACAGAAGGGATGTTGCCCCACTGTCCAGTTACGGTTTGATAGGCCAATAGGGCAAAGGCCACCGCTTCAAACACCTTACTGTCCCACCCCAGGGCCTCAAATGTGGTGATCGGAACGGGGGCAAAGACCGTTACGAGATGGTTCATGATTGCGCGGTTACGGACGCCACCGCCACCCACCACCACTTCATCGATCTCACCGCTGATCCACCGCCGCGAGGTTCCCACCGCCTTGGCTGTCCACATACTGCAGGTCGCCAATAGATCTTCGATCGAGAGGTTGCGTTGCTGCTGAATTGCGATTAACTCTTCGATGAGATCAGGACCGAATACTTCACGCCCAGTCGATTTTGGCGGCCGCTTGGATAGAAAGGGATGCGCGAGAAGCTTGCCTAATAATCGTGAATCGACCTGCCCTTTCATGGCCAGTTTCCCATCACGATCCATCAACAATCGTCCGTGGGTCATACGCGCCATAAGACTGTCCAGCACCATATTGGCTGGCCCTGTATCGAACGCCTGCACCTTGTTGAGGTCTCCCCCTTTCGGCACATAGGTTACGTTGCTGATGCCACCGAGATTCACCACTAAGCGTGCGCGACGCGCGTGCTTCAAGAGCAGCGCATGTGCTGCCGGAGTCAGAGGAGCCCCTTGGCCTCCTGCGGCGATGTCACGGGGGCGGAAATTGGCCACAGTGGTAATCCCCGTTCGTTCGGCAATGACGGCTGGCTCGGCGATCTGAAGGGTGGAACGAATGGCCCCGACTCCCGGCGCATGGATGCCATGTGGAAGATGATGCAGAGTTTGACCATGAGAGCCGATCAATGCCACATCGCTCGGTTGAAGTTTCGCCTGCCGAATGACTTGTATTGCCGCATTCGCAAACCATTCACCAAGAAGCGCATTGAGGTGGCACACCTCCGCGACCGTTCCTGAAACCGACGCGGAGAGAATACGCTGCTGTAATGAGCGTGGATAAGCCAGCGTGTGCGCCGCGAGCGTTCGCGTCTTCAGTGTGCGCCCGCGCCCGGTTATTTCCACAAGTGCCGCATCGACACCATCACCTGATGTTCCAGACATAAGTCCCACGACGCGCATTTCTTGACCCCTTCAGTGATGCGTTGTAAGTGCGGTAGGATTGCTACGCTAATGGAACTCGCCGGAAGGGTCAAGCAGGGAAAACATCATGACCGAGCTTTCGAGGCCGGCCAAGTTGTTGCGTTGACAACAAGGGAACCCAATGTTACCGTCCTCGCCCATGTTAATTCTCCGATTGGTGCGCCTGGCTTGGATAATCCTCATTAGTTACGTTTTGCTCGCAGCGCCTCTGGCATTTGCTGCCCCTCCTACGGAGCCTCTCAATATCGTCGTCACGATTCCTGTCTTGAAGGATCTAACCGAACAAGTTGGCGGTCCCCATGTACGGGTAACCTCTTTACTCAACGGCTATGAAAACGAACATACCTATTCCCCTAAGCCAAGCGATCTCGTTGCCGTCCGGAAAGCTCGGCTACTGTTCGAAGTCGGAATCGGGCTTGAAGTCTGGGTCTCTTCGTTGGTGAAAAATGCCGGCAGCGCATCGCTCAGGGTCGTCACCACATCCAAGGGCATCGCGCTTCTTCGTGACAGACCCGATCGTGGCGGCGCAGCTCATGCCGGAGATGAAGAGGAACGAGGGAATCCTCACGTGTGGTTGGATCCTGAGAATGCGATGACTATGATGCGGCACATTACGGAAGCGCTTATTCAGGTAGACCCGGCACATGCTACGGAGTACCGAACCAATCAGGCCTCCTATCTTCGGAAACTGGATCAACTTCGACAGGACTTGAGCGATCGGATGACTCACCTTGTTGATCGGCGATTCATCGCCCATCACCCTGCCTGGCCATACCTCGCACGGCGTTTTGGGTTTCAGATCGTCGGGACGATTCAACCGCAGTCCGGGAGTGAACCATCGGCTCTCCAGCTTCACGGCCTCATCGCGAAGATCAAAAAGGAACGGATTAAGGTCGTGGTCTCGGAAATCCAGCTGAGTCAAAAGATTCCCGATCTGTTGGCCAAGGAGACCGGAGCGCGTGTGGTAGTGCTCACCACTCTCACAGGAGGCCTCCCGAATACAGAGACCTATATCGACATGCTCCGTTATAATGTGCTCCAATTGACCAATGCGCTGGATGGGTCTAGCGGCCGATAGGTATTGGTTTCAGCGTCTTGGACAAGAGGAGCTCTCACCCACGTGGCCAGTCAGTCTCCCCCCATCATTTATTTTGATCATGCCACCTTTGGGTTTCCCGGAGTGGTTGCCCTTGATGATATCTCGCTTGAGATTCAGTCCGGCGAGTTCGTTGGGGTTATCGGACCCAATGGGTCAGGAAAGACGACGCTCTGCCGTGCAGTTCTCGGTTTGATGGCTCCGATGAAGGGCCACCTTAAAATCTTCGACTGTGCTTGTGATGAGCTACGCTGTCACCACAGGGCCAGGATCGGCTACCTGCCTCAGAAGGGAGTGGTCGATCGTAATTTTCCCGTCACGGTACTGGAAACCGTCATGATGGGGCGGTACGGCACATTAGGCCTGTTCGCACGGCCATCAGGGAAAGACCGTAAGATCGCGCTGGATGCGTTGGCACATGTGGGAATGGAGGGGCATCGAGACAGTGCGCTGGGCCACCTTTCCGGAGGACAGCAGCAGCGGGTCTTCATCGCCAGAGCCTTGGCCCAGCAACCGGATGTGTTGTTGCTCGATGAGCCGACGACCGGACTGGATATCACGACGCAGCATAACGTCATCGAGTTGGTGCAGCATCTGCACGAAGAGTTGGGCTTAACCGTCCTCTTGATCACCCACGACATCAACATGATCCGTTCGCGGGTAGACCGGCTCGTGCTCCTCAAGACTCGCCTTTACGCCGCGGGGCCTCCTGCCGATGTGCTAAAGCCAGAAATTCTTAGCCAGGTCTATGGCAAAGACCTTGTCATTACAGAGAAAGACCTGGTTATTGTCGAGGACTACCACCATCACCATTAACCATTCTGCACGATGCTAGACCTCCTCACCTACGACTTCATGCAACGATCCCTCCTCGCCGCGGCGATGGTAGGGGGGCTCTGCTCGGTCATCGGTGTTTTCGTCGTGCTTCGAGGGCTGGCGTTTATGGGGGCCGGTACCGCCCATGCGGCGTTTGCCGGAGTCGCACTCGGTTATCTCATTGGCTGGCCACCGCTGCTCATGGCCATTCTCTTTGGTCTCGCCACAGTCTGGATCACGGGATGGGTGGAAGAAAAGGGCCGGATGAAGCTGGATGTCTCTATCGGCATTCTCTATACCGCCACCATGGCCCTAGCCATTCTCTTCATCGGCCTCATGAAGACCTATAACGCCGAGATCTATGGTTATCTCTTTGGAAATGTGCTTGCTGTGACTAGTGAGGAGCTGGCCATAATTGCGGGGTTGAGCATCGTCGTTATTGGTGCGATTGTGCTATTTTCGAAAGAACTGTACTTTATTGCATTCGACCAGGAAATGGCGGAAGCTTCCGGCGTACCGGCCCGGCGCATATTTTTTCTCTTACTGACCCTGATTGCACTCACGGTAGTGATATCGCTTAAGACCGTCGGTGCGATTCTTGTCTTTGCGATGATCTTAATACCGGCGTCCACCGCCTACCAACTGACACATAGTCTCTCGACGCTGAC
>CAZGYZ010000152.1:0-5343 GCA_964530675.1 uncultured Nitrospira sp.
TATACGTCGATGTTCATGCATCCAAATCTTCGAGCTAAGATCAAACCGACCATCGAGATCATGGCGGCGCTCCCGACCGTCATCCTGGGATTCTTGGCCGCCTTGTGGCTGGCCCCTGTGCTTGAACGAATTTTCCCTGCGATGCTCGCCATGACTGTGGTTGTGCCTGTGAGCGTCGCAGTCGCGTCGATTCTTTGGCAATATCTCCCAGCCACAATCGTTCGCCGCCTTCGCCCTGGAATGGAATCGTTTGTCCTGATTCCTGTCGTCATCTGTTCCGTCTGGATCTGTCTGGGATTGAACCAGCAGATCGAGTCGTTCCTGTTCGGAGCTGATTATAAATCCTGGTTTGCCACCCATTGGGGTCTGAGGTATGACCAACGAAATGCCCTTGTAGTGGGGTTTGCGATGGGCTTTGCCATCGTCCCGATTATCTTCAGTATCTCTGAGGAAGCTCTATCCAACGTTCCGCGACATTTGATTGCCGGATCCCTTGCGCTGGGAGCCACCCGCTGGCAGACCTTAGTCAAGCTCGTGCTCATCTCGGCAAGCCCTGGGATCTTCTCTGCGTCGATGATCGGTTTTGGCCGGGCCATTGGAGAAACCATGATTGTCCTCATGGCCACAGGAAACACCCCCATTATGGATTGGAGTCTGTTCAATGGCTTTCGCACGTTATCGGCCAATATTGCCGTGGAAATTCCAGAGGCCCCTCATGGAGGCACACTCTATCGCATCTTATTCTTGGCGGCGATGCTCTTATTTGTATTTACGTTTCTCATCAATACCGTAGCGGAAGTCGTCAGGCAACGGTTACGGACGAAGTATAGTCAATATTAAACAGGATGCTGAAAAAGTCCGCCAGCGTATGAAGACCGTTATTTGGTTTGTTTGGTCTGTCTCGTCTGTTTGGTGAACCAGATGAACCAAATAAACAAAAGAAACCAGTTTGAGCATCCTGAGACTATGTTGACGTCGGTGCCATATAGATGATTCCAATGGCGTTTTGTGTACAAACCAAGTTTTCCATAGACTGTTAATGCGTACCCAATTCAAGAAATTCCTCGCTTCCGGCAACGTCTTCATCTGGGGATGCGCCGCCGGCGTTTCGGTTTCCCTGCTCATGGTCTTTGGACTCTTGTTGTTGATCATGATCAACGGTTTAGCCTACTTTTGGATCTCGGATATTGTTGAGCTTACCCTGAAAGATAAACAGCATGTGACGGGGCAACTAGCCGGACGCGAAATCATCCCTCGCTCTGTCACCCCGGATCGCCCTGAAGGGAAGGGGCGGCAGCGGGTAAAGATCGGGAATCGCGACATATACGGGCTCGATTTTAAATGGGTCAACGACGATCAAATTGTGTCAGAAATTTACCCTGCAGATATCGTGCTTTTGGAACGACGCGAATGGGGCAACATGTATGCGAGGGTTAAGGCTGTCTATAAAGGAGAGACGCTACAAGCAGAAGGAAATGAAGCAGGGTGGATTGCTTTGGCGCCACTAATCGACGCAGCAAATGATCTTCATCAGCAGATCACCCGGATCGAAAAAAATGAAATCGGCTCTATTAACGCAGATATCGAACAGGCCAGGTTGAAAATCCGTGCGTTCGAAATTGGCAATTCCTCTGCACCAGATTCGAGAGGGAGAGGGCAAATCGATGATCTCAAAGCTCAGGTTGTTGCCGCTGAATCCCGTTATCAAGACAAAACCATCGAATTAGAAGCGCTACGCACACAATTCAATGAATACTCTGTCGTCATGGTGGATGCGAACGGACGAGAAAAGCAGATCCCGGTAGGGCAGATCATTCGCGCCCTACGTCCGAACGAGATGGGTTTCTTTCACAAGAGCTGGATCTATCTCACAAATGTGTGGTCTGTCCTCAGCACTGAGCCTAGAGAAGCCAACACGGAAGGCGGCATTTTCCCGGCCATTTTTGGCACCGTAATGATGGTCATCATCATGAGCCTCATCGTCGTTCCCTTTGGCGTGCTCGCTGCGCTCTATCTGCGGGAATATGCCAGACAGGGCGCCATGGTTCGGCTTGTGAGAATTGCCGTCAACAATCTCGCAGGCGTACCCTCTATTGTCTTCGGTGTGTTTGGACTAGGTTTTTTCATTTATGCCATCGGCGGAACCCTCGATACCCTTTTTTTCCCCGAACGGCTTCCAGCTCCGACCTTCGGCACCGGCGGTATTCTGTGGGCATCGCTGACCCTGGCCTTACTCACAGTACCGGTAGTCATTGTCTCCACAGAAGAAGGGCTGGCTGCCGTGCCCAGGGAGTTTCGTGAGGGATCTTTAGCGCTTGGCGCAACGAAGTTGGAAACGATGCTCAAAGTCGTGATACCCTCTGCCCTGCCGGGTATTTTGACCGGATTGATCTTGGCAATGGCCCGCGCAGCGGGCGAGGTGGCGCCGCTTATGTTGACAGGAGTCGTGAAGCTCGCACCTTCGCTCCCCGTAGACGGTTCCTGGCCCTTTTTTCACTTCGATCGAAAGTTCATGCACCTGGGATTTCATATTTACGACGTAGGCTTCCAGTCCCCCAATGTGGAAGCCGCGAAACCGATGGTCTATATCACCACGCTGGTATTGATTACCGTCGTGGTGCTGTTAAATTTCACAGCGATTGTCCTCCGTAACCACCTGCGCAAGAAGTACGCAGGTTCGGTGTTATAGAGGATTTTTATGCCGCCTTCTCCACCATCGACAGAGCAGCGGTCCCCAGTGGAAGGGCTCACCCCGCAAAGGCTCAACGTGCAGGATGGTTCTCGACAGTCGCCTGGCCATGATTCCAAGGCTCACGCCGTCAAGCTGGCTTTGAGTCAGGTCGACTTTTTTTACGGAGACCGCCAGGCACTCTTCAAAATCAATATTGAGATTGTCCAAAATCAGGTCACGTCGTTCATTGGGCCATCCGGCTGTGGGAAATCGACCCTGCTGCGATGCCTCAATCGGCTCAACGACTTGGTTGAAGGATCTCGGTTGGAAGGCACCATGCTGCTCGACGGGACAGATATCTATGGTCCTGATGTGGATATCACCGACCTCAGAAAACGTGTCGGGATGGTCTTTCAGAAATCGAACCCCTTTCCGAAATCGATCTACGAAAACGTGGCTTATGGGCCACGCCTTCATGGAATCAAAAACCGTGGCCAGTTGGATCAGATTGTGGAGGAGGGACTCAAGGGCGCAGGGCTTTGGGAGGAAGTGAAAGATCGTCTCCAAGCAAGCGCCTTCGGTCTCTCCGGGGGACAACAACAACGGCTCTGCATCGCCCGCGCGCTCGCGGTCAAACCGGATGTTTTATTGATGGACGAACCCTGCTCGGCGCTGGACCCTGTGGCCACCGCCAAAATCGAAGAACTGCTCTTTTCCTTGAAGCAAGACCTGACGGTTGTTATTGTCACCCACAACATGCAGCAGGCGGCGCGGGTGTCCGATTGGACGGCCTTCATGTACCTCGGAGAAATCGTGGAGTTTGGCCTTACGAAGCAAATCTTTACCACGCCATCGAAGAAACAGACCGATGACTACATCACCGGACGATTCGGGTAAACATTATGCCACTTCGCCACTTTGATGAAGAACTCTCCGACTTGAAGACCAAGCTTCTGCGAATGGCTGCTCAGGCGGAAGATCAGATCGACAAGGCTCTCACCGCACTGGTGACACGGGACACGGCCCTGGCCCGTGAGGTTATCGAACGGGACCACCTGGTCAACGCGTTGGATGTAGAAATCGATGAAGAGAGCATCCGGTTGCTGGCCCTCCATCAACCTGCCGCGCGAGATTTGCGGCTGGTGACAACGGCGATGAAAATTGCCACCGAACTTGAGCGAATCAGCGATCTGGCGGAGAATGTCTGCGAGCGGGCGATCGAGCTGAACGAAGAGCCGCAGCTCAAACCCTACATCGATATCCCAACGATGGGTAATATGGCGCGGATGATGGTGAAGCAAAGCATCGATGCCTTCGTCAAGGACGATGCCGCGCTCGCGCGGAAGGTGCTCACAGACGACGATTACGTCGATGATCTCATGGAACAGTTATTCCGCGAACTGCTTTCGTTCATGATTGAGGACGCACGCACGATTACACGCGCCATTCGCTTGAGCTTCATTGCCAAGTATCTCGAGCGGATGGCTGATCATGCCACCAATATTGCCGAGCTGGTGGTCTATCTCGTAGAGGGCAAGATTATTCGCCATACCACTCCACCGGTATCTTCTCAAATCGACCTCCCGAAAGATTAACACGCATTATTCTCGCGGGACGTGCGATCTTTCTCTCTACCAGTCGCGCGTTTCCCGCTCGTCTCGCTTGAGCCAGGCATTGGCACTCGCAGCAAGAGATCACATAGATAATGTGGGATCGGGAAGGATGTGGTTATGCCACGAAATGGGTGGAGAAGAGCATGTACTCGAACCGGTGTCGGCGAAGGACGATCTTACTGCCTCTGGCAAGTTGGTCGACACTATAGAAGATTTGATTCCAGGTATATTGAGGCATGAGACTGATGAGCGAATCCAGGCTGATGACGGTCTGCTCACTGAGATGGTCAAGAATAATTGCATCGAGAATATCGGTCTCCGGATACTCACGCATCAGAGATTGAACATCCGGAGCTGATTCAATCAGAGAACTTATCGGCATAGGCACCTCCTGGTGAAATTATTAAAATGAAAACCCCATTGATTACCCTGTTACGCAGGCGTCGCCTGTGTCGGGCTGTATCGGACAGCCACGATGCGCATGAGACCCAGCGTGATTAAGATGCCTCCCAGTATTGCGAATTGATGCCAATCCCCGCCTGAGAACCATCGTGAGATGACCTCTGTCAACATTACGACAAGGACTGTGTCGATGATGAAGGTGACCCGGACTCGCCCGTCAGTGCAGTAAGCACGAGTGGTCTTCAACACCTCGACGACAGCCAGCAGGGTCAGGGTATCGACCAATACCTGCCGAAGAGCCACTTCCACGTCGACGGATAGGAGAAGCCGCAGGTCGAGAAATGTTTTGACCACACCGCCTGCCAAACCAACAAGGATCGTCAGAGTCAGCAGGCTCAGGATAAATCGCGTGCCAGCTTCTAAGGCACAGGCGATGTCATAGTTCGTGAACATTATCCTGAATCGCTTGGGCCAGCTATTTGATAACGTTTGCTCCATTATGATTTGTGGCATGGCCGTATCTTAACTAGGGGACGTTCCAGTCCTGTGAATTTCTCGTAACATGTATGTAAATTATTAGGCGAGCGGAACAAGCAGGTTAGTCTCGTGAGAAAAGCTAAACTGTCAGGAGCTTTCATCGTTTCGAATTGCGGAAGC
>CAZGYZ010000153.1:0-5304 GCA_964530675.1 uncultured Nitrospira sp.
CACGTTCCTCGGTTATCACCACACATTGCACGGGCTATCAAGCCCAAGGAGGCAGACCATGCAGCTTTCCATTATCCGTCCGACGCTTCCATCATTGAGCGACGTCATGCAGCTCGTAGGGCCGAGCTGGGATTCCGGCACCGTCACGGTCGGTCCCACCGTCAGAGCCCTCGAAGAGGAGGCGTGCATCCGGACCGGTGCGCGATACACCGTGGCGCTGTCGTCCTGTACGGCCGGACTGATGTTGATCCCCAGAGCCCTGGGGTTGCCGCCGGGGAAAGAAGTCATCGTGCCGTCGTTTACCTTCGCTGCGACGGCACAGGCTTTGTTGTGGAATGGGCTCATTCCTGTGTTCTGCGACACTCTGCCGGGAACCTGTACCATCGATCCCGCCGACATCGAACGGAATCTGTCTCCGAGCACGGCGGCGATTTGCGGGGTGTCGATCTTCGGGCTGCCCCCCGACTATGAGGCCTTGATCGAGCTTGGCCGCCGCAAAGGATTGCCCGTCTATTTCGACAGCGCGCAAGGGCTGGGCGCGACCTATCGCGGTCAGCCGCTGGGAGGATTCGGCGCCTGTGAAGTCTTTTCGATGAGCCCGACAAAAGTTGTGACGGCGATCGAAGGAGGGTTGTTCACGACGAATGATCGAGCTCTCGCGGAGCGAATGCGGTCCATGCGGGATTACGGCAAGGATCCGGTGAAGGGGGAAGAAATGCATCATCTGGGCCTGTCCGCCCGTATGAGCGAGCTTCACGCGGCGGTCGGGCTGCTTTCCCTGCGAATGATGGACGAATTGGTAAAGGCGCGCAAGGAGCTCATTTCGATCTATCGGGATCGGTTGGGCACGCTCCCCGGCTGTTGGGTCCAGAAGTTTTCGGCCGATCGGACGACGAGCGGGAACTATTTTGTGTTATTTATCACGGACAGTGCGAAACGGAGTCGTGATGAGGTCTACGAGTCGTTGAAGATGGCTGGGATCCAGACGAAGCGATACTTCTATCCGCCGGTTCATGAGCAAGCCCTCTTTCAACAGTTTCCCAAGCGTGTGAGCTTGAATCTACAGCACACACCGAAGATCAGCCGAGAAGGCCTTGCGCTGCCGTTGTACTCACACACGACCCTGGAAGAATTAAATCACGTCTGTTCACAGGTCGAGCAGTTGCTTTCATAGGGGAGACCGATCGAGAAAGTCAGTGGGCTTAGTGGATGAAGGATGACTTTTGTGTGGAGACAATCGACTAGAGGCAGATGGGTGCTGCTGGCGGCTATCCTGTTGCCGTTCGTCGGTCTCTACGGGCTGAACTGGCTCATTTTTCACCCTGGGTTCGTGAGGGTGTTCTATCCTGATCCGCTGTTTGAAACACCGCGGCCAGCGGACGTGATCGTCGTCTTGGCGGGAAAGCCGGAGCGTGCTCGATATGCCACATTGTTGGCCGAGAGACGGTTGGCACCGCGAATACTCTCCACCTTGGTCGATACGGAGTGTCTCCGCGAGAGTGGGGTGCGTGAGTTCTGTGCAACCAACGTGCGCAATACCGTCGATGAGGCCTTAACCATGCGCTCTGTACTCGCCCGGGAAAGGGTGGATCGCGTGATGGTCGTCACGTCTCGCTCCCATGTGGTGAGAACCGCGGCCATTTTCACCGTCGTCTATTTCGGAACTGGTATGGACGTAAATGTCGTAGCGACTCCGCTCGGCGCCTCCCCGGGAGTGCCATCCGTTCGAGAGGTCCTGTCATTTTTCCCCAGCCTGGGGGGCGCTGTGCTCGGTCGATTTGACCCCGAACTGTACGGATGGATCATGCAATACCGCCCCTGGGTATCCATCATCGCCGCTCCGATTCGAGCGTGGGGCGTCTGAACAAATCCCCGTTCGTAGCCGGCTGCCGTAAGTCGTCCCCATAATCAGAGAGATAATCTCAGTCCACAACCGGCTATCTTGCCCGTAGGATTATTACCATGTTTACAGCGTTGCTCCGGGTCCGTCGGCCTTTTATTGTCCTGATTCACTTGGCACTGATCGCGCTCGCAAATTATCTGGCTTTTTGGCTCAGGTTTGACGGGATCATTCCCGATTGGGCGATGGATCTATTCGTGCAAACGCTGCCTCTGTTAGCAGTGATTCGTCTGCTGATCTTTGTCCCATTCCGACTTTATCAAGGGATGTGGCAGTACACGAGCATCTGGGACTTCAAGAACATTGTCGTCTCCTCGATTTTAGGAATCGCCGTGTTTTATTGGGCAGTCCAGTGGGGTATCGGGCTGGAGCATTATCCGCGGTCCATTTATGTGCTGGATACGGTTGTGCTCGTTGGACTGATGGGAACGATTCGTCTCAGCCGTCGCTTTTACCGTGACGCCACCCATCACGCGAGTGAAACGCGAGCCCTTATCTATGGAGCCGGTGATGCCGGTGAGCGACTGGTCAGGGCGCTGAACCATGGCCCTGCGAACGGATTCAAAGCGGTCGGTTTCATTGACGATGATCCGGGGAAAACAGGCCTGCGTATTCACGGCATACGGGTCCTCGGCGGGCGTCAGCATCTCAGCCGGATTGTGGCGGAAGTTGCCCCGCATGTCGTCTTGCTGGCGATGCCGAGCGCCAAGCCCCGCATTATGCGCGAGATGGTGGCACTGCTGGAGCTTCACAAGGTGAGAATCCAAACAGTGCCGGATCTTCGCAGTATTCTTGAGGGCCATGTCGAGATCACCAGAATCCGGAATTTGGCGGTCGAAGATCTGTTGGAGCGGGCTCCAGTCGGACTTGATGTTGCACCCCTCCGTCGTCTCGTTGAAGGCAAGTCAATCATGGTCACCGGGGCGGGCGGCTCAATTGGATCGGAACTATGCCGGCAGATCGCGGCGCTTGAGCCAAGCCACCTGGTCCTGTTCGAGCGATATGAAAATAACCTGTTCGCAATCCATAACGAACTTGTCGATGGTGCATGCGGGATTCCTGTTTTTCCGGTTATTGGAGATGTCGGAGATGAGAACCGTGTCGAGAAGGTCTTGCAAACATTCAAGCCGGCCATCATCTTTCATGCGGCGGCTCACAAGCACGTGCCGTTGATGGAGGGCAGCCCCTGCGAGGCGGTGAAAAACAATGTGCGAGGGACTCGAATTGTCGCTCAAGCAGCAGCCCGTTGCGGGGTCGAGCAATTCATCATGATCTCCAGCGACAAAGCGGTGAACCCGACCAGCACCATGGGAGCGACCAAACGGGTGGCCGAGCTCGTCGTGCAAAATATGGAAGATCGAGGCCGTACGAAATTCATGACCGTCCGATTCGGGAACGTGCTGGGAAGCAACGGCAGCGTCGTGCCGCGTTTTCTTGAACAAATCAAGGCGGGCGGACCGGTGACGATCACGCATCCTGACATTCGTCGATATTTCATGTTGATTCCTGAGGCAGTGCAACTGGTTCTGCATGCTGCCGCTATGGGTGAGAATGGCGCAACCTATGTGCTTGAAATGGGTGAACAGATCAAGATTCTGGATTTGGCACGGAATCTCATCCGTCTGTCGGGTCTGATTCCGGAAGAAGACATTCCTATCTCGTTTGTGGGGCTTCGCCCAGGTGAAAAGCTGTATGAGGAATTGGTCGGGCATGAGGAGACTGTCCAGCAATCGATATCGGAGAAGATCATGCAGGTCAAATCGGGTCGTCTCTTAAGTCCCTACGTATTGATGCCTTTGGTGGCTTTATTGGAACAACGCGCAGCTCAGCAGGATATCGATCTCGTTATGGATCTTCTCCGTGAATTGGTCCCAACCTTCAAACCCACGGGATCCTACGCCGTTCAGGAGGCCGACCGAGTCTCGTTAGGCGCATAGAGCAACTGACGGATCTCGCCGGCTGTGCCATTAAGACGGATGCCGGTATTCAGGCATTCGAGAAAGCGATGAGGAGGCAACCATGACACAGTCCAATCGGAATTCTACCTTAGGCGTCGGCATCCGGCGCCTCACAAAATTGACCTGTTTGGTTCTGGTTGCCATGCTCACGTATGGCGTTATGGATGCCGTTTCTGCTCAGCCTCAGAACGGGTATCAATATCACTTGGGGCCAAACGATGTGATTCGTGTCCAGGTGTTCGGAGAAGAAGACCTCACGGTTGAAAGCAAAGTGGAGGGCGACGGCACCATGAATTACCCGCTCCTCGGCTCGGTCCCCATTGCCGGAAAAACCGTCAAGGAATTGCAGGACTACATGGCAGGCCGGCTGGCGGAGGGCTATGTGCGGTCGCCAAAGGTGACGGTCCTGATGGTGCGCTACCGCAACTTCTACGTGTATGGGGAAGTGAAGATGCCGGGCGGCTATCCGTATGAAGCGGGGCTGACAGTGCAGAAGGCAGTCAGCCTGGCGGGAGGCTTCACCGAAAAAGCCGAGACCAGGAAAATCGCTGTGACCCGGATGGTGGGAGATCGGACCGACACGGTGGTTCTGGGCATGGAAGCTCCTATTTTGCCCGATGACAACCTCGCTGTCGGCCTCATGCAAAAAATCTTTGTAAGCGGAGAAGTAAAGACGCCGGGCCGTTACCCCTACGAGCCGGGACTCACCGTCCAGAAGGCCCTATCGATGGCAGGCGGGTTGACCGAACGCACAGACCTGTCCGGCATCAAGCTCACCCGGTTCAAAGAAGCCGGCGTCGAGACAGAAACCGGCGCATTGGAGACCCCGGTGCTGCCTGACGACATCCTCACAGTCGAGGGACCGAGCCAGCGGCAGAAGCTGTATATATCGGGTGAAGTCAAGACCCCAGGCCAGTACTTCTATCAGCCAGGACTCACCATCCAGAAGGCGCTGACGATGGCCGGCGGGTTCACCGACAAGGCGGACAAGGCTGAGGTAAAAGTGACGCGATTCAAGGGCAACACCGTTGAAACGATGTTGCTGGAGGCGGACACAGTCGTCATGCCTGACGATCTGATTGTCGTTGTGCAAGCCAAGAAAATCTATGTCAACGGCGAAGTGAGGTTGTCTGGTGCCTTTCCTTATGAGAAGGGGCTGACGGTGCATAAAGCCATCACGATGGCCGGCGGGTTCACCGACAAGGCTGCCAAAACATCGACGAAGGTGCTCCGCAGCATCGACGGGCAGGAGCACACGGTCGAAGTCGCACTCGATGCTCCGGTTCTGCCGGAGGATATCATCGTGGTGCCGCAACGTTTCTTCTAACTGGATGCTAAAAAGCAGCAGTTTCTCGAAGGTTGATGTCAAGGTTGAGAGAATACAGCCTGCGCTTCGCTCAACCTCGACCTCAGCCTCAGCCTACTTCGGAACGAAGGCACACGATG
>CAZGYZ010000154.1:0-5257 GCA_964530675.1 uncultured Nitrospira sp.
CCCCAGCCGCTGAAACTCACAAGCCAGACGACGCTTCTCCCGGCAAACACTAGAAAGACACTGGAAAAGTCTGCCATCCTGTTTTGTTTATTTGGTTTGTTTGGTCTGTTTCGTTTGTTTGGTTGAACAAGATCAACTAGATGAACAAAACAAACCAGATGAACCAGAGTAACCAACCGGTCTTCACGCTTCAGTGGGGTAAGAATGCCGATGGAGGAATGGGGAGGTAAGAGCTGAACCTATTCAGCGGCTTACTAAATGCGGGTGAGCCACGCCTCGTGCGAAGGATCCTCCCCACGCACGATGGAAAAGTAGGCCTTCTGCAAAGCTTGTGTAATCGGACCTGGTGTGCCGGTTCCAATGCAGCGATTGTCGATCTCCCGCACCGGCGTCAGCTCCGCAGCGGTCCCGGTCACGAATACTTCATCGGCAATATACATGTCATCACGCGTAAAGCGCTCCTCCACCACAGAGATACGCCGCTCCCGTGCCAATTCGATGACAGAACTTCTGGTAATGCCGTCGAGGATCGAGGTGAGCGGCGTGGTTTTGATCTGCCCTTTACGCACGATGAAGATGTTTTCCCCCGTCCCCTCGGACACATAGCCCTCTGTATCGAGAAGAATGGCTTCATCGTATCCGTCCGCTTTCGCTTCCCGCTTTGCGAGAATCGAGTTCACGTAGTAGCCGGAAATTTTCCCCCTCGTCATCGACACATTGACGTGATGACGGGTAAATGACGACACACGGGCCCGCATCCCATTTGCAATCGCATCGTCCCCGAGGTAGGCGCCCCAGGTCCAGGCGGCGATGGCTAGCTTGATTGGATTGTCGCCGGGATAGACGCCCATCGCTCCGTGCCCGATATAGACGAGCGGGCGAATATAGCAGGCCTCCAGCTTGTTGACCCTGACGGTCTCCACGATAGCCGCAGCCACCTGCTTCTTGTCGAAGGGCATCTGCATCATACCGATATGGGCGGAATCGAACAGCCGATCGACATGTTCTTGTAGTCGGAAAATTGCGGAACCGGACTTTCCCTTATAACAGCGAAGCCCCTCGAATGCGCCCAGTCCATAATGCAGCGAATGGGTCATCACGTGGACATGCGCGTCCGCCCAATCGACGAACGACCCATCCATCCAAATTTTCCCTTGTGGCTCAAGCATAGACAACGAAGACAGGCCTGTGAACGATCGAACGATGGAATCGGAATATAGCAGCGGGCTGGAAGAAGCGTCAAGCAAATGGCCCTGGCAAGGCCCACAGGCAAGCAAGGCGAAGGAGTAACTGTCAGCAGGACATCCGAGGGGCGCGAATCTTCTGGCTCACTACCTTGGTGATATGCGCTGCGGCTAATGGACTGAGGTGATCGAACTCCATACCGAAATCATACCCATCCACCCACCGAACCGTTGCTCGTTCAATTTCTATGGTCGGACCATCGGCTGAAAGTCTGAGGCGCAACGCTAGACTAAGGCCTGGTTCAACTGCATGTTCGCCTTGAATACGTAGCCCGGATCGAGACAGGTTGGTCACGAGGCCCTTCCCCACATACTCCGTGCTGAGGTAATAGAGTGCGTGCCTGGTTGGTATGCGACGATAGGGGCGGAGTACAAATTGAATGCCCTTTAGCTTGCTGGAGTGAGGCTTCCGTGTAACGGCCATCATTTTCTCCAATCCATGAAATGGTTCGACATTAGAAAAACAGCATACGCCCAGAGTCCAATGCGGGATAGCCAACGAATAGGGTAACCCGAAGGAAGGGGGCAAGCTCGCCGACAGGCTTCATCAAGGGCAAATCGAGGGACGCGCGGCCTTTATCTTGACAGGCTTCAAATCCCTATGTTACAAACTCATCTTCTGTAACGGAGACAGGGGTTTATGTACGCAATTATTGAGACAGGCGGCAAGCAGTACCGGGTTGAAACCGGCTCATTAGTCCTTGTGGAGTCCCTCCCCGGCGATGTCGGGGGAACGATCGAACTCGGCCAGGTTCGGCTGGTCCACGGTGACAAAGGTCTAGAAATCGGACAACCGTTGGTCAAAGGGGCCACAGTCAAAGCCGAAATCATTAACCAGGGCCGGACCCGTTCCATCACCATCTTCAAGAAGCAACGGCGCAAAAACTATCGGCGGACCAATGGCCATCGCCAGGGTTTTACCAAATTGCGCATTACCGGCATTGAAACGGCCTAACGGGGACCAGCCATGGCAACAAACAAAGGCGGCGGATCAACTAGAAATGGGCGCGATAGCAATCCCCAATATCTTGGGGTCAAGGCCTACGGTGGAGAGACCGTGAAGGCCGGATCGATTCTGATCCGTCAGCGCGGGACAAAGTTCTTCCCCGGATTCAACGTGGGCCTCGGCAAAGACCACACCCTCTTCGCCCGCATCACAGGGATTGTGAAGTTCGAGCGCGGTCGCGGACGGCAGAAGATCAGCGTCTACTCCGCGCCCTCGATTCCATAATACATTCTTTTCTTCTTTTCTCGTCACAGGGTCGTTACCGCGAGGACTCCCGGCATGGGTAGGGGTGCAACGGGATGTTCCTCGTATGTCATGCCTATTGGATCCTTACGCTGAAACGGTGCGCCGATGTTTGTCGATGAAGTCCGTATCCACATTAAAGCCGGCCGCGGCGGCGATGGTTCATGCAGTTTTCGGCGGGAAAAATTCGTCCCGCGCGGCGGTCCTGACGGTGGCGATGGCGGCCACGGCGGCGATGTCGTGTTTGAAGCCTCGCCTCGCATGACCACGCTCCTCGACCTCCGGTATCAAAAACACTACGAGGCAGAGGTCGGCCGCCAAGGCGGCGCCGCCAACTGTTCCGGAAGAACCGGAGAGGATGTGGTGGTGGCCCTTCCGGTCGGCACCGTCATCTTCGACGATCAGACCAATGAGATGTTAGCCGATCTGATCACTCCCGGGCAGCGGTTTGTGGGGGCTCACCGGGGCCGGGGCGGACGAGGGAATAGCCATTTCGCTACGCCGACCAATCGCACACCCACAGAATTCGAAACAGGCACGGAAGGCGAAGAACGGTCGCTGAGACTTGAGCTGAAACTGTTGGCCGATGTCGGACTGGTGGGCTTTCCTAATGCCGGAAAGTCGACGCTCATCGCCGCTATCTCAGCCGCACGACCGAAGATCGCCGATTACCCCTTCACCACGCTGACACCGAATCTGGCGATCGTTCGTTGGGGAGAAAAGGGAAGTTTTGCCGTCGCAGATATTCCCGGAATTATCGAAGGCGCCCACGAAGGGAAGGGGCTGGGATTCCAATTTCTCCGGCATATCGAGCGCACGTCGTTCTTGCTGTACATGATCGACGTCTCGGAATGGGCCACCGATGAACCAGTCAAAAGCTTCGAGATCTTGCGTCAGGAATTAGCCGCCTACGATGAGCCGATCACCGCACGCCCCTTTGCAGTCGTCGCGACAAAAATCGACGTGGCCGGAGACGGGGCACGACTGCAAGCGTTGAAGAAATACTGCACGCGCCATCGATATACGTGCCTCCCAATCTCTGCCGCCACGAGAGAAGGACTGACGGAACTCGTCACCTATGTAGGGCAACAGGTGGCACAGCTTCGAGCAACACCATGCGAGACGAACTCCTAAAGCAGGCCACCCGCATCGTCATCAAAATCGGGAGCAGTCTCGTCGCGTCACGAGACACAGGGTTACGCCCGGAACAGATCGATCGGCTCGCGGATGAAATCGCAGCCCTCCGGTCGAGCGGACGTGAAGTCCTGATCGTTTCCTCCGGTGCAATCGTCTCCGGTATCAAGAAATTAGGCCTGAAGGAATACCCCAAGAGTCTCCCTGTGAAGCAGGCCGCTGCGGCGGTCGGGCAAAGCCGGCTCATGTGGGCATACGAAAAATCGTTTGAGCAGCTCGACATCAAGGTAGCGCAGATCCTATTGACCCACCAGGACCTCGCCGACCGGCGGCGGTTTCTCAATGCACGCCACACCCTGAGTGCGCTGATCGGGTTCGGCGTGATTCCCATCATCAACGAAAACGATACGGTCGCCGTGGATGAAATCCGTGTGGGAGACAACGATACCCTGGCTGCCGAGGTAGCCCATCTGGTCGATGCGGAACTGCTGATCATCCTGTCCGATATCGACGGCCTATTTACCGAGGATCCGCGCAAGAATCCCGCAGCCACGCTCATCCCATTGATCCCCGACATTACCGAAGAGATTGAGGAGCGAGCCGGTGTCTCCAGCACGTTCGAAGGAACCGGGGGCATGGCCACAAAAGTCCGGGCTGCCAAGAAAGTCAGTGAGTACGGAGTGGCCACCTTGATCTTGAACGGGCAAAAGCCAGGCCTCCTTCCGCAAGTATTAGCCGGTGGCCCTGGCGGCAGCCTCTTCCTCGCGAAGGAACGTCGTTTCACCAGCCGCAAACATTGGATCGCGTTTACCCTCAGGCCGCGAGGAACCGTGACGCTCGACCCCGGAGCAGTCGATGCGCTAGTCCGACGGGGCAAAAGCCTGTTGGCTTCAGGCATTCTGGCCGTCACTGGTCCGTTCGATACGGGAGATGCAGTCAGTTGCCTTGACCAGGACGGCAAAGAACTCGCCAAAGGACTCGTGAACTTTTCCTCCGACATCTTGGCACGGATCAAAGGGCTCAAAACAACTGAGATCCAGCAACAGCTCGGCCCACAGGAGTATGAGGAAGTGATACATCGAGACAACTTAGTCATTCTGTGAATAACAATGTTGAATGAGCAGCGTCGGAAACGACGACGAAAACTTTCATTCATTTAACATTGCAAATTCAACATTCATCATTTTGCTCGTAAGATATGCGTCTTGGACTATTGGGCGGTAGCTTCAACCCCGTGCACAACGGGCACTTAGCCATTGCGCGCCAGACACGCGAGGCCCTCGGGCTCGACCAAATCCTCTTCGTTCCCACGAGCCACCCTCCCCACAAGCCGAACGGCAGTCTGGCGCCGGCTCAAGACCGCTATGAAATGGTTCGCCTGGCCATCTCCTCAGACCCCACGCTCGCTATCTCGGATGTGGAGATCAGCCGGCCAGGCAAGTCCTACACCATCGATACCATTCGCCTGCTGCAACAGACCTATGGAGCACAAACCCAGCTCTTTTTCTTGATCGGGCTTGATGCCTTTCTGGACTTTCCCTCCTGGCGTGAGCCGCGGACATTGCTGGGACTCTGCCGCTTCGTCGTCCTCTCGCGGCCAGGCTTATCGTTTCGCTCCCTCTCAACCGTT
>CAZGYZ010000155.1:0-5254 GCA_964530675.1 uncultured Nitrospira sp.
ACGGCTTTGGGAGACCTTTCTGTCGGAATTGGTCTGACTGTGCCCTTTGGCTCGCTGACTCGCTGGCCGAACGAGGGGCCGTTCAGATCGGCCACAACCTTCAGCACTCTGCCGCTTCTGGATATCAAGCCGACTCTTGCCTACAAGGTCACGGAGAACCTCTCGCTCGGGCTTGGTGCGGATATCTATACGTTCAGCGGGCTCGTTGGCGAAGGTCATGCCGAAAGACAGGCTATTCCTGCAGCTGGGGTGAAAACTGAACTCAATGGGAAAGATACCGCAGCTGGTTTCAATGCCAGTCTGTTGTATACGGCATTGCGCAATGACGATGGAAATCCGCTGGCGAACATCGGGATCGTCTACCGGAGCCAAGCGACCTTGCACCTGAGCGGCGCATTATTGGCCAATGGAGCCAAAGTATCCGATGCCAACGCTACGCTGGTTTTACCGCAAATCATTACGGGAGCGATTGCGATCTGGCCTATTCGAACGAACGAACGGGAATGGAAATTGGAGATGGACGTCGATTATGTGGGGTGGAAGTCTGTTCGGAATCTCGATGTGACCTTGGGAGATGGGATGACGATCGCACAGCCGCAGAATTGGCGGAGCACCTACGCCGTGATGCTCGGAAGCGAATACAAGTGGCTGGCGCTTGAATCGCTTCAGAACTGGGAGGTGGCGCTGAGGGGCGGTTATACCAACCAGCAAAATCAAATACCTGATTTAACCTATGACCCAGGAATTCCTTCTTCGGATCTTCACGTCGTGGGGGGAGGGCTCGGATTGTTGTGCAGAGAGCAGGGGGCGTTTCTTGGGCTGATGCGTTGTGGAGACATTGGTCTGGGCTCACTGAAGCCCAAAGCGATCGGACTCGACCTTGCGTTTCAAGCGGGTCTCTACGAGGACCGTACGGTCCAGGGCAATCGCAACCCGACCGTCGATGGGATCTATAGGACCACACTATATCTGGGTAGTGCGACGATTCGAATGGTGTATTAACCGGCGCGACTGGCGAGAAAGGCGCGACGGATGAAAGTTCGAGGTTCGAAGTTTTCGGAACATCAACCCAGAACCTCGAACCTCGAACTTCGAACTACGGATTGCGCCCGTCTCGCGCAACGGTTTCATAAATGCGTGGAACGCGGGAGCCGATCCCGCAGAGGACTTCATAGGGGATCGTGCCGATCCAGTCTGCCACTTCGTCCGCCCAGATCGATTCCTTTCCCTGCTGCCCAATCAGCGTGACGGTCTCACCCACTTCTAGCGGCGCGATGTCGGTGACATCCACCATAATCATATCCATGCAGACCAGACCGACGATTGGGACGCGACGGCCCTGAATCAAGACCGATCCGCGATGGGAGAGTTGCCGGCTATAGCCGTCGGCATAGCCGATCGGCAGTACCGCAATGCGGGTCTGTCGTTTTGCGACGAATGTCCCGTTGTAGCTGACGGAGCACCCTTTCGGAATAGTCCGCAGTTGGGCGACCGTGGTGTGAAGTGAGAGGACTGGTCTGAGGTCAGGATCTGGGATTGTGGCAGGCAGGGTGTGATACCCGTACAGCATAATGCCGGGGCGCACGAGCGAAAAGTGCGCGGCGGGAAATCTGACGATGGCGGCACTGTTTGCCGCATGCACCAACGGGACAGTGAGACCGCGTAGTCGGATCTGTTCCAGTAGGGCATGAAAGGCGGCGAGTTGGCGCTCCGTAAAGGCACTGTCTGCTCCATCTGCGTCGGCCAGGTGGGTCATCATGCCCTCAACCTGAAGGGGGCTGTGCAAGAGAGGGTTATCGAGGACTGCGAGCAATTCTTCCTGAGAAAATCCTAACCGACCCATCCCGGTTTCGACCTTGAGGTGTATCGAGTAGGGGGCCTGCTGTGAACGAACTGCCTTGGCCAAGGTGGGAAGGATTCGCCCGTCGCTGACAACCGGGGTCAGCCGGTGAGCGATCAGGTCGGGCACTTGTTCCTCAAAGAGCGCTCCGAGAATGACGATAGAAGCTGAGAGTCCAGATTGGCGGAGAGCGATACCTTCGTCGAGGGAAGCGACGGCAAATTGTCCAATGCCCTGGCGGGCAAGCGACTGAGCGATCTCGACTGCTCCATGTCCATACGCATTGGCTTTAACGATCGCCATGATCTCGCAGCCGGGAGACAGATAGCGCTTGATGCGAGAGAGATTGTGGGCAAGGGCCGTGAGATCGACGGTGGCGTAGGTGGGTAACAAGGTCGAAATGGAGGTCACACTTCCATGATTTCTTGTTCTTTTTTCTTTACCACGTCATCGATTTTTTGAATGTACTGGTCGGTCAGCTTCTGGGTGTCGGCTTCGGACTTTCGCAGTTCGTCTTCCGTTAACTTGGCATCCTTT
Source organism: uncultured Nitrospira sp. (assembly GCA_964530675.1). GTDB lineage: Bacteria > Nitrospirota > Nitrospiria > Nitrospirales > Nitrospiraceae > Palsa-1315. The sequence goes on from CAZGYZ010000155.1 coordinate 2,378, forward strand.
TGCAGTTTCTTCAACTCTTCGTTGGCATCTCGACGGAACCCTCGTATGACGACTTTCGTATCTTCGCCGTGTTTTTTGCAGATCTTGCTGAGTTCTTTGCGCCGTTCTTCCGTGAGCGGAGGAAGGGGAACGCGAATGAGTTTTCCATCGTTGGATGGAGTGATGCCGAGGCCCGATCCCGCCAGGGCCTTTTCGATTTCCTTAATCAAAGCAGGTTCCCATGGCTGGATGGTGATGAGGCGGGCCTCCGGGGTTGAAATACTGGCGACCTGTTTCAGCGGGGTCATCGTGCCGTAGTAGTCGACTCGAACGCCGTCGAAGAGGGCGACTGACGCCCGTCCTGTCCGCAAGCCGGACAAATCACGCTTGAGATGTTCCAGTGCAGACTCCATCTTTTCCATGACCTTTTGACGTATGGCAGCTGGGTTGGACATGAGAGACTCCCCGGAATGTCAGCGGCGATCGGGGGTGACAATGGTTCCGATCGCTTCGCCTGTGGCGACGCGTTTGAAGTTGCCTTGTTCCTTCAGGTTGAACACGATGAGCGGAAGGTTGTTATCCATGCAGAGGCTAATGGCTGTGGCGTCCATCACTTTCAAATTCTGATTCAAAATCGAGAGAAAGGAGATGGTCTGATATTTCTTGGCGGTGGGATTCTTCACGGGATCGGCATCGTAGATGCCGTCGACCTTGGTCCCTTTCATGATGACCTGGGCTCCGATCTCCATCGCCCTGAGCGCTGCTGCGGTATCGGTTGAGAAGTAGGGATTTCCTGTGCCGCCCGCGAAGATGACGACGCGTTTCTTCTCAAGGTGACGAATGGCGCGCCGGCGGATATATCCCTCAGCCAGCTGGCGCATTTCGATCGCGGACTGGACTCGCGTGATAATGCCGGTGCGCTCCAGCGCGTTTTGCAGGGCTAAGGCATTGAGCACGGTTGCGAGCATTCCCATGTAGTCGGCGGAAGCGCGTTCCATGCCGGATGCGCTGGCGGCAATACCGCGGAAAATATTGCCGCCGCCGATGACTACGGCGACTTCGATGTCGAGAGCCACGACAGAGGCGATTTCCGAAGCGAGGCCTTCAAGGATGGATGGCTGGATGCCGTAACCCTGCTCACCGGCCAACATCTCTCCGCTTACTTTGAGGAGGATGCGCCGATAGTTGGCAGAGTTCATGCTTCGCCTAATTGGTACCGTGTAAAGCGGCGAATGTTCATGTTCTCACCGATTTTTGCAATCTTCAGCGCAAGGAGATCCTTAATGGTGACGGCGGGATCCTTGACGAAAGACTGTTCAATCAAGCAGCTTTCCTGAATGAACTTTTCCAGCTTGCCTTCGACGATTTTCGGCCATGCAGCCGGGGGTTTGCCCATTTCTTTGGCCTGTCCTTCATAAATCGATCGCTCTTTCTCGATGAGCGAAGCGGGAATTTCCTCCCGTTTGACATAGGAGGGTTTCCCGGCAGCGACCTGGAGGGCCAGATCGTTGACAAACGATTTAAACTCATCGTTGCGGGCCACGAAGTCGGTTTCACAGTTGACCTCGATGAGCACACCGATTTTTCCGCCCATGTGGATATAGGCATGGACGAGGCCTTGGTTGGTCTCGCGGCCTGATTTCTTGAGTGCGGCGGCCAAGCCTTTTTGGCGCAGGTAATCGACGGCCTTCTCCATATCGTCGCTATTCTCGGTGAGCGCTTTCTGGCAATCCAGGATGCCGGCGCCGGTTTTCTCTCTCAGTTCTTTGACAAGCTGACTTGATCCAGCCATACGTGACGGTCCTTCTTGATCAACGGTGAGTATAGTTGCCGAAGCCTGCGATGTCCGGCGCTATGAAGCCGGGGCGCTTGCCAAGCTGACGGCCGCGGCTTTGTCTCCTACTGCGGGAACGGGTTTGAACTCCGCTTCGTCGCGCTGTGTCCTCAAATGAGCGCCTTCAATGCAGGCGTCGGCAATGCGAGACGTGATCAGCTTGATGGAGCGAATTGCATCGTCGTTTCCGGGAATCGGGAAGGTGATGTGGTCCGGATCGCAGTTCGAGTCCAGGATCGCGATCAACGGAATCTCCAACCTCTTCGCTTCCTGTACGGCCAGGTGTTCGATGCGGGTATCGAGGACGAAGACGGCTCCTGGTACGCCGCGCATGTCCTTGATGCCGCTCAGATACTTCTGGAGTTTGACGATCTCTTTCTGCATCTTCATAATTTCTTTTTTCTTCAGGCCGTATTGGCTGGGGTCCGCCAGCTTGGTCTCCATCTTCTTCATCTTATCGATGCTCTTCCGGATGGTCTGGAAGTTCGTGAGCATCCCGCCGAGCCAGCGTTGGTTGACGAAGAACATGTTGGCGCGCACGGCCTCTTCCTGAAGAATTTCAGCGGCCTGCCGCTTGGTTCCGACAAACAGGACTGATTGGCCGGCGGCCACGGTGTCACGGACGAAGGCATAGGCTTGCTCCATCCGAGCCAGTGTTTGCTGAAGATCGATGATATAGATACCGTTGCGCTCTCCAAAGAGGAACTTCTTCATCTTTGGGTTCCACCGATTCGTCTGGTGCCCGAAATGGACTCCTGCTTCTAACAGTTCCTTGATTGAAACCACTCCCATGCCTTCACCTCCCCTCAAGACTTGCAGAGCACCTACTGACGCAGGCGAGGGGGACTGGCCCCCTTATTCTCAAGTCGAGCGACGTCCTTGACGTCGATATGAATTTGATACTCTCCTTTCACGCACAAAATTATACGAGAAAGAGACTACCCCTACCGATAGAACCTTGGCACGGTATCATGCCGGCAGTCAGCTTGCAAGACCATCTGCAGGCCAATGTCAACCCAATTTAGAAATGTCCTCTTTCTCCCATAGTAGAAATGTCCGGGTTA
>CAZGYZ010000156.1:0-5221 GCA_964530675.1 uncultured Nitrospira sp.
AACAGCAACCCTGCGACGATCATGACCGATCCTGAGTTGGCGGATCGGACCTATGTGGAGCCCATCACGGTCGAGGTCGTGGAGAAAGTGATCGAGCGCGAGCGTCCCGACGCCCTGCTCCCGACCATGGGCGGGCAGACCGCGTTGAATGCGACGATGGCATTGGTCAAGCGGGGAACGCTCGAAAAATATGCCGTCAAATTGATCGGCGCGTCTGCCGAGGCGATCCACAAGGCCGAGGACCGCGAAGCCTTCAAACATGCGATGCAGCGGATCGGGTTGCGAGTGCCGGCCAGCGGCACGGCGCGTACCCGTGAAGAAGCCATCAAGATTCTCGATCAGACCGGATTTCCGTCGATCATTCGGCCGTCGTTCACCATGGGCGGAACCGGCGGGAATATCGCATATAACCGGGAAGAGTTCGAGAAGCTGATCGATTGGGCCTTGGCCATGAGTCCGGTCAGCCAAGTACTGATCGAAGAATCCCTGATCGGGTGGAAAGAATACGAGTTGGAGGTGATGCGGGACCTCAAAGACAATGTCGTCATTATCTGTCCGATCGAAAATCTTGATCCAATGGGGGTGCACACGGGCGACAGCATTACGGTCGCGCCGGCCATGACACTTTCGGACAAAGAGTACCAGCGCATGCGGGACGCAGCAGTACGAATCATGCGCGAGATCGGCGTCGATACCGGCGGGTCGAACGTTCAATTCGGACTGGATCCTAAGAACGGCGACATGGTGGTCATTGAAATGAATCCGCGCGTGTCGAGGAGTTCCGCGCTGGCGTCGAAAGCGACGGGGTTTCCCATCGCCAAGATTGCGGCGAAGCTTGCCGTGGGCTATACGTTGGATGAAATCACCAACGACATCACCGGTGTGACCAAAGCCTCATTCGAACCCACGATCGACTATGTGGTGGTAAAGATTCCCCGCTTTGCTTTCCAAAAATTCCGAGGGGCCGATCCCATCCTCACGACGCAGATGAAATCGGTGGGCGAAGTGATGGCGATCGGGCGCACCTTTAAAGAGTCCTTGCAGAAGGCGATTCGTTCGCTGGAGTTGAACATGAGCGGGCTCTCGTCGCGGGAGGGATTGGATCACGGCATACCCGAGGGGTTCGATCGGCAACCGGCGCTGGAGCGTGTGCGCCAACATCTGCGGACCCCGATTGCCGAGCGGCTGTGGCACGTCGCGGACGGCATACGTCTCGGCCTCTCCAATGACGATCTGTTTGCTCTCACGAAGATCGACCCCTGGTTTCTGGAACAGATCCGTGAGCTGATGCAATTTGAAGCCTTGCTGGCCACTCAGGCCGGAAAGAAACCCACTGGGCTTGACGAGTCGCTGCTGTGGGAGGCCAAGGAACTGGGTTTTTCAGACGATCGTATTGGATATCTCGTTGGCGTGACTGCGGCTTCGGTTAGGAAACAACGTACCAAGGCCGGTCAGGGTAGGAGAGGGGTGACCTATAAACGCGTCGACACCTGCGCCGCAGAGTTCGAAGCCCATACGCCCTATCTCTATTCGACTTACGGAAGCGAATGTGAGTCTCGCCCAACAGACCGGAAGAAAGTGATCATTCTGGGCGGAGGGCCGAACCGTATCGGACAGGGGATCGAATTCGATTACTGTTGTGTCCATGCAGCGATGGCGCTTCGGGAAGAAGGTATCGAATCGATCATGGTGAATTGCAATCCCGAAACCGTGAGTACAGACTACGACACCTCGGACCGGCTCTATTTCGAGCCCTTGACTGAGGAAGATGTCCTCAACATCGTAGAGCGTGAGCAGCCGTTGGGAGTCGTGTTACAGTTCGGCGGGCAGACGCCCCTCAAACTCGCGCTGCCCCTGTCTAAAGCCGGGGTGCGAATTCTGGGCACGAGTCCTGAAGCGATCGATCGCGCCGAAGATCGAGAACGATTCCGCGACCTCTTGAACAAGCTCGGACTCCGCCAGGCGGAGAGCGGCATGGCCCGTTCGGTGGACGAGGCCCTACAGATTGCCGCGCAGATCAGCTATCCGGTCATGGCGCGACCTTCATATGTGTTGGGTGGACGATCCATGCAGATCGTCTACGATGAACCCAGTTTGCTGGAGTATATGAAGTCGACGGTCAAAGCCTCGCCGAAACATCCAGTACTGATCGACAAGTATCTGTCGGACGCGATTGAAGTCGATGCCGACGCCATTTCAGATGGGACGAACGTCGTGGTCGCCGGGATCATGGAACATATCGAAGAAGCCGGGGTGCATTCAGGGGATTCGGCCTGCTCGTTGCCGCCCTATTCGCTCGATCAGAGCGTGGTCGAAGAGATTCGCCGGCAAATGAAGGCATTGGCTCTGGAGCTGGGCGTGATCGGCCTGATGAATGCTCAATTTGCCATCAAAGACCAGACCATCTATGTACTGGAGGTCAATCCTCGCGGCTCGCGCACGGTGCCGTTTGTGAGTAAAGCCATCGGTGTGCCGTTGGCCAAGCTGGCGATGAAGACCATGGTAGGCAAGAGCCTTCCCGATCTGGGATTGATCGAGGCCCCTACTCCCGTTCACTTATCGGTGAAAGAATCCGTTTTCCCCTTTAATAAGTTCCCGGGAGTGGATGTCCTCCTGGGCCCGGAGATGAAGTCCACCGGAGAAGTGATGGGGATCGATCAGGATTTCGGATGGGCTTTTGCAAAGTCCCAAGCGGGAGCAGGAGCGCCGCTGCCGAGGGGAGGCACCGCGTTCATCAGCGTGAAGGAGAGCGACCGCCCGGCATCGTTGGAAGTCGCGCGACAGCTCCAGCGGCTGGGGTTTAACATTCAAGCGACGAGTGGAACGGCTGCATATTTGCGGAGCCATGAGGTTCATGCGGAAACCGTGAACAAGGTCATGGAAGGTCGGCCCCATGTCGTGGACCATATCAAGAACGGGCAGGTAGCGTTGGTCGTGAACACGGTGAGTACCGCGTCGTCGCATGCCGATTCATTGTCGATCCGCCGGGAGGCTCTGAACAAAGGGCTGGCGTACTATACGACCATACGGGGGGCGCGGGCGGCGGTCATGGGCATTGAAGCAATTCTCAAGAAAGAACTCACCATTCGGTCACTGCAGGAATATCACCCGCCTATGCAGGAAGCCACGGCTGTCAAGCCGTGGAGGAATGCGTAACGGGTGTCCTCCGAAGCCTTAGCGAAGGAGGACATGCTTCGGCGGGTTTCGCCGAAGAAATCAGAGGGACCACGGCTGTAAAGCCGTGGGGCTCCATCACCATTCATAGAGGACATCGCTGACTATGCCGACACCGATTACGAGAAAGGGACACGAGGCGCTTCAGGCAGAGCTTGATCGTCTTCGCAAAGTCGAGCGTGCCAAAAACATCGAAGCCATTGCGGAAGCGCGGGCCCATGGCGATTTGAGTGAGAATGCGGAATACGATGCCGCAAAAGAACGCCAGGGGTTCATCGAGTCCCGTATCGTGGAACTGCAGTCGAAACTGGCCGACGCCCGGATTATCGAAACTGCCGGACGAGTGTCCGACACCATCGTGTTCGGCGCCACGGTGCTCGTGATCGAACAGGAGTCGCAGTCGAAGCGGGAATATACGCTGGTGGGGCAGGATGAAGCCGATATGAAAGTGAACCGCATCTCGATTCAGTCTCCGGTCGGCAAGGCGCTGATCGGAAAGCGGGTCGGCGACTTTGTCGAGGTCAAGACACCCGTGAAGATGGTCGAATACGAAGTGGTGGAGATCCGCTTCGAGGAATTATAAGGTGCAGCCGTCGCACCCTCTCATCACCCTCCTGACCGATTTCGGCGACCGCGATTGGTTCGTGGCGAGCATGAAGGGGGCGATCCTCTCGATTCATCCGCAAGCCCGTATCATCGATCTCTCCCATCAAATCGCTCCGCACCGAATCGACGAAGCCAGTTACTTCCTCAATTCCTGCTATCGTGAGTTTCCCGATGGCACTATCCATGTCGTGGTGGTCGATCCTGGCGTCGGCAGCGAGCGGCGGGCAATTATTGTCAAGAGCGCAGGGTACTTTTTCCTCGCGCCGGACAACGGCGTACTTACCTACATATTCGATGAGGAGCAGCCGGTCGAAGTGCGCGAGATCGATCAACGAAAGTTTCGGCGTGAATCGCCGGGCCATACCTTCGACGGTCGGGATCTCTTTGCTCCGGTTGCGGCCAGACTCGCCAAAGACGAACCGTTTGAGTCGTATGGGCCGGTCATCGGAGATTACCGGACCTTTGCGATCGCTCAGCCACGTTGGAAGCAGACCATCTTGGTCGGTGAAATTGTCTATGTGGATCGGTTCGGAAATCTGATTTCAAACCTGACCCAGCAGCATCTCGAAAAGGCGCGTTCGGTCGCGATGGGCCGGCAGTTGTCCATTCGGATCGGTGAGCGGATTATTGAAGGGGTGGTGAATAGTTACAGTGAGGGAATGGCGGAGAATCCGTCCGCGCTCATCAATAGCAACGGCAAGCTCGAAGTCTTTCTGAAAGAAGCCTCCGCTGCGGATTTCCTCCAGGCACGGAGGGGAGGGCGAATCGAGATTTCGTGATCCTGTGCGGCGTGGGCCAGGGGCGGTCTGTCCGGTCTATTTGGTTTATCTGGTTTGTTTCGTTCTCTGAAGCAGACAAACCAAACGAACCAAAGAAACAAAATGAACCAAACAGACCAGATGAACTGGTTTCCGGCACGTTTCAACTATCCTATTTAATACTGAGCCCCTTGAGAAACTCATCGAGATTTCTTTTCGCTTCGTCATAGAGGGCAGCTTCAGATTGTCCCTGCGAGGCCGTGACGCCTGCAGAGACCTCGTATAGATAGATGCTATGCGTGAAAATGCTGTCCGCTCTATGTAAATCGTTCTTTCGTGTGATCAACAGGTCGCCTTCCTTTATTCTCCTTCGCCGAATACCCCGTAGCGTGCTACGGGGATGAAGGCGAGGGGAACCCTCCGTAGCCTTGGCAAAGGAGGGTAGTGGCTTCGGAGAATTTTGCAAGATACCCCGCAGCTTGCTGCGGGGAGCTTCATTTGAGAAATCAACGGACTTCCTTCCTTCCGTAATCCAGCAAGCCGCAATTCTCTTCCACGATCTGATTGCAGATAGAGGTTTTCGCGGAATAACTCACCGACTTTGGATTGATCCGATATCTGCTCAAGAGTGAATTTCGCGTTAGTGTTGTCAATGCGGATGATGCGATAGGCCGTTCCAGAAG
>CAZGYZ010000157.1:0-5212 GCA_964530675.1 uncultured Nitrospira sp.
ATCGTCAGATTGCCATGGGAGATGGCGCAAGTGGAGATACGGACATGTTCCCCCAGCACCACGGTGCCGGTTCGCTCATTCACGACGACCTTCGCGGGCAGGTCGACATTGACATCCAATCCTTCGATCGTGGCGATGTATTCCACGACTCGTCCACGAAATGTTGCCGGAATCGATGCCCGAACAAGTCCGGCATTCACCGCCGTCGCACTCCCCTTGCCGAACACTCCGTCGATCGCCTCCGTCGTCCGAATCGCCGTCGTAAAATCCGGTTGACGCAGAAGCACCGACACGGTCTCCCATGATTCGATATCGATGCCCGCATCCTTTTCAATGATTGCGCCACCAGGTACGATCCCTGCGGATTGATGGTTCTTCGTGACGGTGGATCCGCCTGCCCCGCCCGTCCCCCCCAAGAATCCTCCGATGGAAACCGGCCCTTGGGCCACGGCATATACTTGCTGGTTCGCTGCCTTTAGCGGGGTGAGCAACAAGGTGCCTCCTTGCAGGCTTTTCGCATTGGCCATGGAAGAGACCAGCACATCGACTGTCGCGCCCGGTTTCGCGAAGGGCGGCAATTTAGCAGTCACGATGACCGAGGCAATATTGCGCGTCAGCAACTGGATCGGATTGATCACAAGGTTGATGCCCATCTTATTTAACATCGACATCATGGCCTGGATCGTGAACTGTCCGCCGATAACCTGATCGCCGGTTCGATCTAAGCCGACGACGAGGCCATAACCGATCAACTGGTTATCCCGAACCCCTTCGAACGACCCTACGTCTTTGATGCGAACCGCCTCAGCCGGTAGGGCCCACAGAAGGCTCCCCAATACCAACAGCCCAATGCTCATTCGTGCTCGTATCATGTCGTGTGCCTCGCTTGGGTAATAAGTACGTCGGCTCGCCGGCGAAAGAAACGGGTAAACCAGCCCTGTTTATCAAGGTTGACGAGCGGCATGGATGATGAGGCCCTTGGATTCGTTCCAATATCTGCACGCCTGGCAGGGTGTTGGGGAGGATCAACCTCTGCACTGCGCACGACTCCGTTCAGCACCATCAACTCCAATGATCGCATCATGACCATGCGGTGCCAGCGGTCCCAACGGATACCTTCAGTTCGTCTCATTGCGTTTCTCATAACTCCTGCCCCCTAACCCGCATTATTCATGAGCGCTTCTACTGCAATCGTCGCCCCATGTGTGAAGCGTCGTTCGTGAAGCGTTTTTCGTTCATAATTCAGAGGCTTCACCACTGGAGACGGATCACGCATCTTTTGCATCTCGTCTGGCGTTTCACGCTTCACGTTTCACGAGTACGCAGCATCCTGTTAAATTGGACTGATCCAATCAAGCAGCCGAACGAGCCATCCCGGGCGTTGAACATCGTCCAGAACTCCCAGCCCTGAATACACAATCTTCGCATCCGCGATGGCGGACGAGAACACGGTATTCTTCGTATCGACATCCACCCGCCGCACGATGCCTCCGATCGTCATCAATTGCTTCTCGCTATTCACCGTCACCTCCCGGCGTCCCTCAATCCGAAGATCGCCGTTGGGCAGAACTTCCGTGACGTTGACGGAAATGGTTCCCGTCAAGGTTCCTTCACGATTCGTGGCGCCCTTCCCACCAAACTTGTTCGAGGCACTCGCATCGATACCAAGCCCTCGCCTGGCTTCACCGCCAAGGCGAATACCGGGAATACCGATGTATCCAATAGCGCTGCCGGTTAGACTGTTGTTGATGGTGGAATCCCGCTCGGCCGAAGTGTCGGCGGATTTCGACCCCTTATGACTTTCAACAATTTTGATCGTCAGAATATCGCCGACACGCATCGCCCGCAAATCTTCATAGAGGTAAGCGCGGCCGTTCTCTTCCTGCCAGAGAGAACCCAGCGTTTTCGGCGCCGGCAAGGAAGGGACCGTGAGCGTCGAGACGACTTTTGGCGACGATGACGCACAGCCATAGCTCAGCAGCGCGACCGTCAATAGGCCCGCCACTAGTGAGACAAGCTGAGAGGTCGAGGTCAAGGTTGAGCGAAGATTCGACTTGCTGAATCTCAGCCTCAACCTGAGCCTTAACCTTCCATTCACGCTGGCGGTTTTTTTCAGCATCTTGCTAGTAGTCAACACGAACAGCTCCAGGCCCGACAATCTTCGCGCGCAACTCTTTGCCTGAATCGACATTCGCCACCGTGGCAGTCTGCCCGATCTCCCCGCTCGACTTGGCCAGGCCGACCACCTGAATCGAGAGTCCCCCGTGTCTCGCCTCGATGGACACGCGATCCCCCTTGCGGACGGCATAGGGCTTCTTCACCATCCCGAGGCGAATCGGGTTATTGGTCTGCAATGGACGCGCAGCGCTCTTCCCGATGACATCCTTCACGTCAGTGATCAGCTGATGGTCCAAATCCATGAGTTTGACACGATGAACTGCGACATCTTCCGCTTCGACCACGCTGTCGATTTGAATGACTCTGGTCGGGACAACGGCATCGATGGACGCCGACACATCGGCGATGGCGTCGATCGTCTGCCACAGCTTCCCATTCAAGTTGACCTGAACATGAAAAGCCCGACGGCCAAGTCCTTCTACAACTCCGTTCGAGGAGACCCTCAGGCCGATGTCACCGAAAGGGATTTTTATCGGCTCGAGCGGATCCACCACGACAGCATGAATCGCGCGGACCTTTCCCGCCATTTCTTGCTCAAGTACCCGCAAAATACTTCGTTGGATTTGCTCCGGATGCAACTGGTGAACCGTCTGCCTTGGATCAGTAGGCTTCAAGGTTGAACGATGCTCAGGACCAGCCTCCCCGGCAAGCGCAGCCTGGGACTGTTGAAGAAAAGCGACCGGTCCAAGGCATATTGCGGCCACAAAGATCGACTGCATACATAAACGAGGTACGGACATAGACAAGACTCCTCCGTGCAACGCACTTATCGTTTCAGATTATTGGCGATCGACATCATTTCATCCGAAGCTTGAATCGTCTTCGAGTTAATTTCATAGCTGCGTTGCGCAATGATCATGTTGACCATTTCCTCGGCCAGGTTCACGTTGGAACTTTCCAGGAACCCCTGCTGGATGGTTCCAAATCCCGTCGAGAATCCTCCGGTACCTTGGGTCGGAGGGCCGGAGGCAAAACTGTCGAGAAATAGATTGCTTCCCATCGCCACGAGCCCGGACGGATTATCGAACCGAGTCAATTGGATCTGCCCCACTTGCGACGCTTGGGTAACGCCTGGTAGCAACACCGATACCGTGCCATCTTGGGCGATGTCGAGCTTCAACGCCCCTGACGGGATCGTGATGACGGGATTGAGAGTATCGCCGTCTCCGGTCACCAAATTCCCGATGTTGTCACGCTTGAAGGAGCCGTTGCGGGTATACATGACCGTGCCATCGGGCCGCGACACCTGGAAAAACCCCGTGCCATCGATCGCCATATCCAATTCGTTGTTGGTCTGCCGCATGTTTCCCTGCATCCATTCTTTAGCTACTGTCACAGGACGAACTCCTGCGCCGACCTGAATGCCGACTGGAAATACGCCGACATTCGACGCGCTGGTGCCGGGCATGCGTTGAACCTGATACAGCAAATCCGCAAACTCCGCGCGACTGCGCTTAAATGAGTTCGTATTGACGTTCGCCAGATTGTGGGCAATGGTGTCGACGTTGATCTGTTGGGCGGTCATTCCGGTGGCCGCCGTCCACATCGCTCGAATCATAGAATCCTCCTAGCCAGCTGGTTGCTCTGGTTTGTTTGGTTTATCTCGTCTGTTTGGTTGAACCAGATGAACCAAATGAACAAAACAAACCGGATGAACCAGATCCCGTCGCGCCTTATAACACTCGCCCAAGATCTTGGATCGAAACTTCCGCCATATGATCCAACGTTTGAATCAGCTTCTGCGACGACTCATAATTCCGCATACCCTGGATCATCTTGACCATCTCACCGATTGAGTTCACGTTCGACTCTTCGATATGCCCCCCCTGGACTTGCGGGTTCTTCGCCGGTTGGGCGGAGTCGGAAGCGAACAGTCCTTCGAAATGTTTTTGCGGCATATGATCCGGGGGAAAATCCATGACCTTGAGTGTCCCGACCGGTCGTCCATCGACATCGATTCCCCCTTGTGCGCCCACCTGAACCGTGCCGGGCGGGATCTTGATTTCTCCCTTTGTGCCCATCACCGGATATCCCAGATTCGTGACCAACCGGCGCTGAGAATCCAGCGAGAACATGCCGCTCCTGGTATAGCGAACGCCCTGAGGAGTCTTGATCTCGAAAAATCCGCTTCCCTGGATGGCCGTATCGAGAGGATTCCCGGTGATTCTGAGCCGGCCTGCCTCAAATGATGTGTGGACGCCACTGGGAGCCGCGAAGACTCGCTCGGCTGGGCCTGCAGGAGTGACGCCGATCTGCTGACCAAAGCCGGCTGAATGCGCGAAGGCCGGCACGGCAGCTTGCGCGCGCGCCATGACGGATTTAAACCCCTGACCGTCCTGTTTAAATCCTGGTGTATTGACATTCGCCATATTATTGGCAAAGACCTGCATCTGGCGTTCTTGCGCCAAGGCGCCGGAAAGGATGGGATAGATGGCTCGGTTCATGTGTGCTCTTCCTAGTTGAACTGTTTGACTACGTCACATCGCAACATGCATGCCACTTACTTACGGGATGCGGTTCTACAAGTCGTACGAATGGCCTGCCGGTTCGGACGCAGTAAATACAGTGTGATGGCATAGTCTACCTTCATGGACATCCGGCGGACACTGAGCGAGCGAGCAGGGCTGCGCGACACTGCGCTAGGAAAAGATTGCCGGAGTGGGAAGAATATCGCGGGTCGGAAACGGAAGAACGGCATGGGTGAGATGTTCTCAAGACTGGAGGCTGAAGGGGTGCAGGCTGAAGGTCGAAGTGTTCGGAACTTCGAACTCCGGCTTTCAACCTTCGGTCTTCAGCCTGCACCCCTTCAGCCTTTGGAGTTCTGATCACATAAACAAAGCGGTGGCGGTCGCAACAGGACGGTTCAGGAATAATGCGGGCTCTGAAGTTCATTGCGGCACTTCGAGCTTTCCCTTTAGGTGAAGAACCGCTTGGGTATGGATCTGACATACGCGAGACTCCGTGACTTTGAGAATGCTGCCGATTTCCTTCATCGTCAATTCTTCATAGTAATACAGTGTGAGCACGAGCCGTT
>CAZGYZ010000158.1:0-5203 GCA_964530675.1 uncultured Nitrospira sp.
CGCAAGGGGGGAATATGGACCGGAAAGACGCTGAGGCGATAATAGAGATCCTGGCGAAAGCGGCCAGCCTCGACTTCGCGTTTGAGGTCTCGATTGGTCGCGGCGACGATCCGGACATGCACGGTCCTTGTGCGCGTCTCGCCGACGCGCTCGAATTCGCCTTCCTGTAAGACCCGTAACAGTTTCGCCTGCATCGGCAACGGCACCTCCCCGATTTCGTCGAGAAAAAGCGTGCCGTGATCGGCGGCTTCAAAGCGGCCTGGCCGATCCGTGAGGGCGCCGGTGAACGCGCCTTTGACGTGGCCAAAAAACTCGCTTTCAAACAGAGCGTCAGGCACGGCGCTGCAGTTCACCTTGATCAGGGCCCGACTTTTGCGCGGGCTGCGGTCATGGATGGCGCGCGCCACCAATTCCTTGCCCGTCCCGCTCTCACCGGTAATCAGCACCGCTGCGTCGGTCGGAGCGACCAGCTGAACCTGGCGTAGCACATGCTGGAGAGCCTGGCTCTCTCCGACGAATTCTCCCATCCCGAGCGCCGCGGTGACTTCTTCGCGCAAATAGAGATTCTCCTCCTCCAAACGAGCGTGAAGGGTATCGATCTCCTCAAGCGCCCTGGCGTTCGCAATACTGACCGCCGCATAGTCGGCGAATATGCGCAGCCACTCGAAGGCCTCCGTATCGAGCAAGCTGCGGTCAAAGAGCGCCAAGACTCCGAGCACGTCACCCCGGAAGATCAGGGGATGCGCTGCAAACGTCCGAATGCCCTCGCGCGCGAACCAGGGACGATCGGCAATCCACTCCTCATTGCCTCGGATTCCGGCCAGCAAGAGCGCTTCCCCGTTCATTGCAACGCGCCCGACCTTGCGCTCGCCGATTGCAAACCGATGAAAGCCGCCGTCAAGGCGACCGTAGTCGGCCTGTGGATCGTGCGGTGCACCGGCGCTGGCAACGAGGTGCAGAGATCGCGTGTGGTCTAACGCATCTTCCCGTCCACGGCACACCTCGCAGCGATCATTCGGCGTAACGAGCCAGATCCGTGTGAGGGCAGTGTTCGGACACTGCGCAATGCCGTCGGTGATTGTCCGCAACACATCGCGAAGTCCGCGTTGACTGGCTGTGGCAACCATGACCTGGGGGAGTTGGTGAGGATTCACGGTCTTTAGACTAGGAGATTTCGAGCTAAGAAGCAACGAGTAATCGTAGATTACGAATAGTCGTAGAGGCTCAGCGTCAATGAAAATCGCATGATGTTCATAGTTTACAAATAGTTGTGGAGTATACGCCGTTTGGCACACTCCCTGCTGAAGATGGTATCAACCGCAGCAATCGAAGCGCGGACAAACTCATCAATCAAAACAAGGAGGCAACCATGAATCGCATCGCACAACTCGACCCCCAGACAACCACCGGGCCCGCCAAGGCCCTCTTCGAGGGCGCGCAGGGGAAATTGGGCGTGGTCCCCAACCTCATTCGGGTCCTGGGCAATGCGCCAGCGGCGCTCAGGGGGTACCTGAATTTCAGCGCGGCCCTCGCGGACGGAAGCTTTAGCCCGAAGGTCCGCGAACAGATCGCGCTCGCGGTTGCCGAGACGAATCAATGCGCCTACTGTCTCAGTGCGCACTCGTTCATCGCCGGCAAGCTGGGTCTGACTCAGCAGGACCTCACCGATGCCCGGCAGGCCGCCGCGGCCGATCAGCGAACCGATGCGATCCTCAAGCTGGCCCGCAGTATCGTCGTGCAGCGTGGAGAGCTGGGTGCAACAGGGCTCGAACTCGCGCGCAAGGCCGGGCTGACCGACGGCGAGATTGTCGAGACAATAGCCCATGTCGCACTGAACATCTTCAGCAACTACATCAACCATATCGCGGGCACCGTTATCGACTTTCCCGAAGTTACGCTCACGAGCGGGTGTGCCACCTCTTCCTGTGCCTGCGGCTAGAAGCAAAAGGCCCATCCCGTGTCAAGGGATTCACGTTCGTTCACTCAGAAGAAAGGATGCCATCATGACCATGGTAATTCGATCGATCATCGCATCGCTGACCGCAGTCGCCATCAGTCTCCCGCTGACATCGTCGCTGTATGCACAGGATCCGAAACCGACTGTGTCGCACTATGCAGGGCCACGGCAGGACGCGCCGGTTCCTCGCCCCGGCCTGACTCCCAAGAAGGGGAGGGTAGCTGTGGTCGTCACTGACCCGCAAAACGACTTTCTCAGCCCCAAGGGAGTGGCTTGGGGCGTGGTCGGCCAAAGCGTACAGGAGAATAACACGGTCGAGAATATCGAAAGCCTCTTCAAAGCGGCCAGATCAGCCGGGGTGCCGATCTTTGTCAGCCCACACTACTACTATCAGCACGATCACCAGTGGAAGTTCGGCGGGGCACTCGAGGTGCTCATGCACAATATCGGGATGTTCGACCGCAAGGGCGCATTGACGCAGGAGGGGTTCGCCGGGTCGGGCGCCGACTGGCTTGACCGCTACAAACCCTATATCAATGACGGTCATACCGTAGTGAGCAGTCCGCACAAGGTCTTCGGACCCGAATCGAACGATCTCATCTTACAGTTACGTAAGGCCGATATCAGCCAAGTGATCCTCGCCGGGATGTCGGCGAATCTCTGCACGGAATCGCATCTGCGTGAGCTGCTGGAGCAGGGATTCGAGGTCGTCGTCGTGACCGACGCCACGGCAGCCGCCAAGCTGCCGGGGTTCGACGGCTATGAAGCCGCCTTTGTGAACTTTCGGATGATAGCCAGCGATGTATGGAGTACTGAACAGACGGTAAGGACGCTTTCGACACTCAAGTAACACTCGTAGAGAAAAGGCGCGTCGCAGCGGCGGATCCGTAATTGCAGCAGAAGTGTTCATGATTAATGCGGCCAAGACACAATTGCATAAACCATTCAATCCTAGGAGGACTTATGAAAACCGCGATCATTGTTATGTCTGATCCCAAGGGTGGTTCAGAAGAAGCGCTCGGACGAGTCTTTAACGCGCTGGCGCTCGCATCCGAATGTAAGCAGAAAGGCGATGAAGTCGCCGTGGTCTTCAACGGAACCGGCACTCGTTGGCCGGCTGAACTGACCAAACTGTCGCATCCAGCCAACGGCCTCTACAATTCAGTTCGCGATGTCGTGCAAGGCGCCTCGTGCGGCTGTGCGGAACTTTTTGGCGCTACGCAAGGTGCCAAGTCGTGCGGGGTGCCGATCGTGAAAGACAATGCGCTGGCCGGAACAGCGGGACTCCTGAGCCTGCGCCGTTACGTGGCAGAGGGATGGAATACGGTCGTGTTTTGAGCCGAGTCTCATGAGACGGTCGGAGGGAAGCCTTCCGACCGTCTGTGAGCCGAAGGCATTGAGGGAAAAGCAATGGCAACGAAATATCTCGACTTGACGTTTACAGACTCGGTACGCCGTGCACAGACAGGGTACTACGGGAGAGCGGGCAAGATCGCGGGCGCTCCCGAACGAGACCCCCTGAGCCAGGCAGAGGCAGAATTCATCGCGGCTCGGGACAGCTTTTACCTTGGTTCCATCAGCGAAAGCGGGTGGCCCTACGTTCAACATCGCGGCGGGCCTCAGGGATTTTTGCGGGTGATCGATGAGACGACACTGGCCTTCGCCGACTACAAGGGGAATCGGCAGCTGCTCACGACCGGCAACGTCTCAGTGAACGACCGAGTGGCGCTGTTTCTCATGGACTACAAGAACCGAGCGCGCTTGAAGATTCTCGGCCATGCCCGCGTCGAAGATGCCCGCGCTTATCCAGAACTTGTTGCGCAGCTCGCCGACCCGAAAATGCAGTCGAGCGTGGAGCGGCTGGTCTTCATCGATGTCGTCTCCTTCGACTGGAATTGTCCGAAGTACATCACGCCACGCTATTCCATCGACGAGGTGGAGGAGGCAGTGGGACCGTTGAAATCCCGCATCGCCGAGTTGGAAGCGCAGCTCCGATCGCCCCAGGACTAGACAATGATTGGACTCATGTCGCTTTGCCCATAAAGGAGAGACGACCATGCAAGATGTATCGCGGCGACACTTTTTGAAGCTCGCTGTCGCAGCGGGTGGCGCGCTCGCTATCGGGGATCTGGCCGACTCGCTCCGGCTCACTCGTTCCAGACGGTTTGCCTACGCGTCGGAGCCGATCAAGATCGGCATCATTGATCCGCTTTCGAGCCCGTATAACACCTCTTCAATCCACGACGTGCATGGCGCAACCGTAGCCGTGGATCGCTTCAACAAGGAAGGCGGTGTGCTGGGTCGACCGGTAGCCATTTTCGAAGCCGACGACGCCTCGAACGTCCAGACTGCGCTGAAAGCTGCTACCAAACTCATTAAGGGGGACCGCGTGGACTTCCTCATGGGCGCCTTCAACGGCGATGTGGCGCTTGCCGTCGCGGAGGTGGCCAAGCGAGAGAACCGACTCTTCATGGTAACGGGGGCGCATGTGCCGGAATTGACGGGGGCCGGCTGCAACTCACACACCTTCGTGTTCATGCCGAGCGCCCGGATGCTGTCTCGATCCGTCACTCCCTATCTGGTGAAGGCTCATGGTAACCGATGGTTCATGATCACGGCGGATACTGTGGACGGTCGGGCGGCGAAGCAGGCCATGGCGAATGCACTCCAAGCCGAGGGCGGCCAGATGATCGACACCGTCAGTACGCGCTTCGGCGCGACCGACTTCATGGCGGCACTGGCCAGAGCCAAGGGCGCAAAACCTGACGCGGTGATTCTGAATCTTTATGGTTGGGATCTCGTCCATGCGCTGACGGCGTACACGGCTGCGGGGCTGGCACGGGAACACATCGGTGTGGGCGGAATGATCGGCGGTGAGCAGATCGGCCGCCCGCTCGGTTATGCCAACAACTCGGGAATCTGGGGGCTGATCTGGGATCCGAAGGTCAAGTCCGAGAGCTCGCGGCGGTTCATTCAGGGCGTGATCGACAAGTACAATCACACCCCCACATCCCGTTGCTACCACGGGTATGCGGCGATGACTCAAGTTCTGGAGGCAATCCAACGGGCTGGGACGACTGAGGCGCAGGCCGTGATCAAAGCGCTAGAGGGACATGAGTTCGACGGGTTGAAGGAGGGCCGGTCTTACTTTCGCGCCTGGGACCATCAGCACATACAGGACGTGCTCGTGGGCAAGGCCTATGGCAAGGAACTGGGGATGGGCCATTATCAATTGCTGGCAACGGT
>CAZGYZ010000159.1:0-5156 GCA_964530675.1 uncultured Nitrospira sp.
TCTTGGATCGAGGCGTCGATCGGGACGGATTGCTCGATATCCTGACGAAGAAAGGCGTTGATGCCATCCTGAGCCCCCACGGCTTTGTCGAGATCGCGGTTCGTGCCGGCCTTATAGGCCCCCAGCAGGATGAGATCCTCAGATTGCTGGTACCGCGCCTGAAGCTCGATCATGGACCGGACTGCCCTATAGTGGTCGCGCCCCACAATATCTTTCATCACCCGACTAGTACTGTTCAAGATGTCGATCGCCGGAAAATGGTTGCGCGCGGCCAACTGCCTTGAGAGCACGATATGGCCATCCAGGATCGACCGGACCGTTTCTGCAATGGGGTCGGAGAGCTCGTCACTCTCCATGAGAACCGTATAGAGCCCGGTGATCGCGCCGGAGCCGGAGCCGGTCCCGACCCGTTCCAGAAGCTTGGGCAACATCGTAAAGACGGAGGGGGTATACCCTTTCGTTGTCGGAGGCTCCCCGATGGCGAGTCCGACTTCGCGTTGGCTATGGGCCAGGCGGGTGAGAGAATCCATCATCAAGAGGACCTGCTTGCCGCAGTCGCGGAAATACTCCGCAATCGAGGTCGCAATCGACGCGCCTCGTAATCGCACGAGTGGTGGTTGGTCAGATGTCGCGACAATCACCACCGAGCGGCTGAGCGCTTCAGGGGTCAAATCGCGTTCCAGAAATTCGTTGACTTCCCGTCCCCGTTCGCCGATGAAGGCAATGACATTCACGTCGGCCTTGGTGTAGCGGCTGATCATCCCGAGCAACACGCTCTTCCCGACGCCGGAGCTGGCAAAGATGCCGACCTTCTGACCACGGCCACAAGTCAGACAGGCGTTGATCGCCCGGATACCCAAATCGAGCGGCTCTGCGATGCGCGTTCTCTTCAAAGGATTGATCGGCGCGGCATGCAACGGATAGCGTTGTTCGGTCATGAGGGGACCGCGGCCATCTAACGGCTCCCCAAGCCCATTGAGCACACGACCAAGCAGTTGTGGGCCGACTGGAACCGAGGCACAGTGCCCTTTCATAAGCAGTCGACTGCCTGGCCCAATCCCGCGCATCTCACCGAGCGGCATCAGTAACACGCGATCGCCGCGAAATCCCACTACCTCCGCCTGCACGATTCCCTCTCCATCTTCGCGCGTAACGTCGCACAGCTCCCCGACCGATGTCATGGGACCATAGCCTTCGATCACAATCCCAACGGCTTGCGCCACACGCCCCGAGACGGCAAGAGGGTCTGCCTGTTCAATCAGATCAACGAGATTCACGGCGGCCTCGCTTCTGTAGGGTCTCTCCGAGTCGCAGCAACTGCTGATCCAGTGAGGCATCCACCAGTCGATTCGTCGATTGCACGACACAGCTTCCACGAGAGAGAGACGCATCGCCTTCGATATGCATCGCAAAATCCGGGGGCCGATCGCGGCACAACTCCGCGCGAGCCGCCTCTAAGACAGGGGCATCTGACGGATGCGTTCGCACAGTGACGACCCCCGCCTCCCGAACCGTCGCCAATGCCGACTTCAGCAATGCGGTCACGGCATCCTGACGTTCGATCATCGTGTCGCGCAGAATGCGCGTCGCCAGGCTGAAGGCCAGCGCCGTCACGTCATCTTCAATGGTCTGATGCAGCGATGCCCGGGTGTCGTCGAAGCGCCGAACTGCGTCGGCCAAGAGCGTCTGCTCCTGTCGCCTGGCTGCCACGACTCGTGCATCGGCTCGCCGTTCACCCTCCGCAATGCCTTGATCGTAGTCCGAGGGGCCCTGATCGCCGATAAATCGATCGCCGGTGTCAAAATCGGTCAGCGCAAGACTGCGGCAGCGGACCCCGGAGGCCCGAATCACCGCCTGTTTGAGGACTGCATTCTCCGAACGCAGGTAATACAGATCGAGGAGGCGATTCACGGCCAGCTGTAGCGCTTCGGTTTCGAACGGTTTCATCAGAAACTCCGCTGCTCCTGCCTTCATCGCCTGAACGGCGAGATCCACGGTCCCATATCCGGTCATCACCAGCCCCATCAGGCGGTGATCGAGCTCACAGGCCTGCTGGAGCAGCGCGATGCCGTCTTGGTCCGGCAATTTGACGTCGGTGATCAAGAGCGAGACGGGAGACTCTTTCAATGCCGCATAGGCTTCCCGTGCGGACCCGACCGCGCGCACACGATGCCCAGCCGATTGCAACAGCCTCACTAATAGTTCCCTGATCGCCTCCTCATCATCGACGACTAAGATCGAACTATTACGTTGGCCACGGGGGCCTGCGTATGGTTGGGCGACGGCCGCCTGTCCATTCGAAGCACGTTCCATTTACAGCATCGCCTCCTCTCCACCAGCGCCTGCAATCACGATACGCCCTTCCTCTTCAAGTTTCCGGCAGACTTTGAGTATATTCTGCTGCGCCTTCTCGACATCCGCCACCTTCATCGGTCCCCTTGCCTCCATGTCGTCTTTCAACATCTCCGACGCCCGGCTCGACATATTCTTCAGGAACTTCTCCCTGGTTTCCGGGCTTGCTCCACGCAACGCCACAGGAAGATCCTCTTTACTGACTTCTTTCATGAGTTCTTGCATGCCACGGTCATCGAGTTTGATCAGGTCGTCGAAGACGAACATCAACCCTCGAATGGTGTCGGCCAATTGCTGATCGCGCTCGGCAATCTTCGACATGATGCCCCCCTCCGTAGCTTTATCGAGAGTTGTCAGAATATTCGCGGCCGCTTCAGCGCCTCCGACACTGGTCGCTCGAGTGCCTGCACTCGCGACGAGTGAACTCTGCAATGCGTCGCTGAGTTCCTCCAGTACGCTTGGCTGCAAGTCCTCCATCGTGGCGAGGCGCAAGGCAACATCCGCGCGAAGGGCCTCAGGTAAGTCGGTCATGACGACGCCGGCTTGATCCGGATCCATGTGCGCCAGGATCACGGAGATCGTCTGGGGATGCTCGGTCTTGATCATTTGCGAAACGGCCTTGGCATCGACCCACTTCATCGCGTCAAGCCCCGGATACACCTTGCTGGTCATGGACTCGAGCATACGTCCGGCTTTTTCAGGACCGAGCGCCTTGGACAGAATGGTTTTAATGTAATCTTTTCCTTGGAATGATATCTGACCGTTTGCGCTTGCCTTCTCAAATTCATCGATGACGATCGATTCCTCTTCCCTGCTGATATTGGCCGTCGCATTCATGGAGACCCCCAGTCGGCGAATCTCCTTGGGATCAAGGCTCTTCATCACCATCGC
Source organism: uncultured Nitrospira sp. (assembly GCA_964530675.1). Lineage (GTDB taxonomy): Bacteria > Nitrospirota > Nitrospiria > Nitrospirales > Nitrospiraceae > Palsa-1315. Next base: position 3,244 of record CAZGYZ010000159.1, read on the forward strand.
CGCGGCGTCCTCTCCAATGGCTTTCAGGAGAATAGCCGCCTTTTGCTCACCGCTGAGTTCCGTGGCCATCGCTACATGCGCCTCACTAGCTGGTCTTCAGCCACTGTTTGACAACCAGCGCCGTAGTGTCAGGGTTGCCCCGAGCCATATCGACAATCTGTGAGCGGGGCCTTCCCGTCAATGACGCTTCGACCTGACTCACCGAAGCGGGAAGCGGCGGCGTAGCCCCCTCAGCTGATGACCCCGTCGATGACCCAGTCGTCCCCAGCATCGACATCAAGGGACGCACCACCATAAAGAGGATCAGGAGAAAGAGGCCTCCCCCAACCCCATAACGAATATAAGGCGTAAAGGAGTTGGCCGGTTCTGCCGCAGCCTCGATACCCTGCGCTGGAGGCTCTTCCGTCGCGATGTCAAATTGCACGTTGGTCACCTGGACTTGATCCTGCCGCTCAGCAGAATAGCCCATAGCTTTTTTGACGATCTCTTCAATGCGCTTCATGTCCTCTTCAGGCCGTGCCATATATTTCTTCGCCGTATCGCTTCCGGCCTTCCTCGCCTCGGACGGTGCAGCCATTTCATAGATACCATCCACCAGCACCGCCACGGAGAGTTGCTTGATGCTGCCGCTGGATTCCACGACCCGGGAGACCGTCCGACTGATTTCGTAATTTACAGTTTCGTTCTTGGTCTGATTGTTGCTCGAACTCGTTTGAGCCGGCTCTTGCGCTGTCCCTTCCGGGACATTCGACTGGACGCCCGGCACGCCACCGGATACGCCATTGACCCCATTGGCCTTTTCCTGGCCCCGCTGCTCGCTTCGGACGACTTGACTGTTCGGATCGTACCGCTCTTCGGTCGTTTCCACCTTTCGGAAGTCGAGAATACTGGACACCCGCACCACCGCTTTATTCACCCCGACGATTCGTTCCAACATCGTTTGGATGCGTGTCTCGATATCCTTTTCAACCGTTCGCTGGTATTCCAGCTGCGATCCGGTGAGTCCCGCGGCGTCATCGCTCCCGGCTGCAGATGAAAGGAGCCGTCCATGTCCATCCACCACGGTGACATCTTTAACTTGCAGACCCTCAACGCTGCTCGACACGAGGTGGACGATCCCATTGACTTGTGTCTTGGCAAGGGCTTGTCCATTCCGCAACGACAAGACAACGGAAGCGCGCGACCGATTGTTCTCATCGTTGGAGAACAATCGCCGTTCCGGAGTCGCGAGATGCACACGAGCTCGTTCGATCTCCGGCATTTGCGCGATAGTCCGCGCCAGCTCCCCTTGCAGCGCTCGACGATAATTGAGTTTCTGGACGAAATCGGACATGCCGATCGACGTTCGGTCGAAAATTTCAAAACCCACTCCTCCCCCATGGGGGAGCCCCTGGGTGGCCAATTGCAATCGCAACTCATGAACTTGTGCGCTGGGAACAAGGACCGTGTTGCCGCCTCCGGTCGTCTCATACGGCACTTTCGTTTCTTTCAGCTTATCCACGATCCCCGCCGCATCCTCGGGATTGAGGTTCGTGAATAGCACCTGCATGTCAGGCTGTTGCGTCCACAGGGCGATGGCGATGAGACCGGCAATAGAGCCGGCAAGCGCAACCAGAACGATCATGCGTTGATTGATGGAAAACTTGGACAGCATAAGTGGCCCTTCTCCTCAGTAACCGACATGGCACAATACGAACAGCTCCTGCAGGATGCTCAAAAAGGCCGTCCAGCAAGGCCGCAGGAAGTAGGCTGAGGTCGAGGTTGAGGTTGAGTGAAGATACGGCTTTTTTCATCTCAGCCTTGACCTTAGCCTAAACCTTCCGTAACGCTGGCGGGCTTTTTCAGCATCCGTTAAATTTGCATCCGCTGAATTTCTTCATACGCCGACACCAACTTGTTCCTGATCTGCATCA
>CAZGYZ010000160.1:0-5094 GCA_964530675.1 uncultured Nitrospira sp.
CCCGCGAAGTGGGCTCGACCTACATTCAAGCCTATACCTCCTGCAACATCGAGTACGCGATTCCCACCGACAAGGTGATGGAAGACGCAAAGACCGTTGAGAATGACCGGTATCAATTCACGGAATATGTGAGTGATGAAGCCAAGCAGTATCTGACTGAGCGGTATGGCTATAAGGACTATCTTCCGAAGGCGGCTGCTCCTGCCGCAGCAATTCCAAACAAGGCGTAAACGATTCGGAGGGAGATTCGGATATGGCAAAGCGCTTTAATATACGAATGGCAGGGGTCGGCGGTCAGGGTGTTGTGACAGGGTCACACATTCTGAGCACCGCAGTGATCCATGCTGGCGGTGAAAGCACGATCGTCCCATTTTATGGGTCGGAAAAACGGATGGCGCCGGTCGAGAGCTATGTCCGTGTGTCAGATGAACCGATCTATGAAATCGGGGAAATTACCTTCCCGCATATCATCATTATCTTCCATCCCCAGGTCATTACCCACGGCAAGTCCTATACGATGCCGTTCTACTTCGGGCTGAAGGAGGATGGAATTGCGTTGATCAACCATGATGGGCCCATGAGCCTTCATAGAGATCAGCAACGTGAGTTGGATGAGCGCCGTGCGAAGCTCTACTATTTCCCCGCCACCAAGCTGTCCCTGGAGGTTGCCGGGATGGATCTCGCGACGAACATGGCATTGATGGGTTGCATCGGAGCGATCACGGGACTGACCTCGGTTGAGGCGCTGGAGCAGTCGGTGAAGGACCGGTTCCTTGGCAAGGGATTTGTCGTCTCCGGTGGAACCGCGGCGTTGGACAGTGTCGTCGAGCGGAAATTCAAGAAGAAGCAGGAACTGATCGATAAAAATGTGGCGGTGATTCAGGCCGGCTGGAACTACGCGGTTGATCACGGTTGGGCTGCAGCAACGGTAAAACGGTCGGAAGCCCGTGCGACCGTAAGCGCCTAACTAAGATTTAGCACGAAGGAGTACCATGTATCTGGTAGCCAATATCGATGTTGAGATATGTGCCTCGAAGAGCTGCAAGCTCTGTACGCAATATTGTCCTGAAGCGAATACCATTCAGTATAGCGAAACCATGGGGACGGATAGGGGCTTCAAGTACGGCACTGCCTACATAGCAGTGGATCGATGTAAGGGTTGTGCGCTATGTGTGTGGGTATGCGACACGATGGCAAAAAATAATGCCATTAAGATGATCATGATCGATCAATTACCGCTGGCTGCCGTCACCGATAACATTCGGTATGAAGAGAAAACCACCGTTGCAGTCCTGTCCAATCCAATGACTGTGATAGGTAATTAGGGAGGTACGGGAGTGGCAACGACGACAGATACAAGAGAACGCATCATTGTTCCTGGCCCCGCCGGGTTCCATCCTCCGTCCGCAGCTCAGTTGGGGGTCGCGCTGCCTGATCCAGGGCAAGGACTTTACTATGGATTGCTGGAGGAGAATGAGGACAAGGTCATCGAAGAGATGGCCCGTAAAATGTTGACCAGCCCCAACGCCACGATCTTCCCGGGACCGTTGGTGCTCTGGGCCTGGAACGAGCATGCAGTTGAAAAGGCCAAGGCCGTGCTGGAAATTGCCGCGCAGATTCCTGACGTGATGATCATTCCCATGCCGGACTATCGTCCGAAGTATCCCAAGATCGATCCGGAAGAGGTCATCAATCCGAACCATCCGAACCTGACGATTTGGGGCAACAAGATCGAGGCCTGTATCTTCATCGGCGTGCATTGCCATTATGCCAACTTGACCTTGAAAATGATTCGTGCCGGGACGAACTGTCTCACCATGGCAATCTGTGCGGAGCAGGGGCACGAAGATGCGATGCTGACGATCCGGGATTCGGACACGATCAAGTTGAGAAAGACCGCGCAGGTCTTCAAGCGGGTGCGTGAAGAAATGGGCATTAAGTTGCCGGAGAACGGCGAAAACGTGCGATTTACCGGCACGCAATCGAGAGTTCACGGCGGGAAAACTCACACCAATCCCCTCACCTTTGCGCCTGTTGCTGGTCTTAGCGGTGCGGCTGCCTTCGGCCATTCGGCTGAGCAGATGAAGCGTGAAGGCTAAGCCAGGTCGAACAGTAGGGGCGATCGATATAGTTAAGAGGTGTCACAATGAGCGAAGCACTCGAAGCAGAACAGAAGACAAACCCCCAGGGCGATCCCATCACGAGTGTCGCGGCCCCTAAACCGTCCGAGACGGCGGGCGCAAGGAAAGACCCCCATGCCGAAGCGAAACGGCAGAAGGTGGTCACTCCGGAATACTTGTTCCTCGAAGCCCCGCGAACGAAAGAATTCATCACGGGCAGCGAAGCGGCGAAAGAGGCCGTTCGGCGCTCCAACGTGGACCTGGCCATTGCCTATCCCATTACCCCGCAGAGCGAAACGATGCAGCTCATCGGCGTGCTCTACGGTGAAGGGTACGTGAAAGAGTATTATCGTGGTGAGGAAGAAGTCGGCGTCATGGCGGCGATGGCGGGCGGATCTCGTGCCGGTGTCCGTTGCTTTACGGCGACCGCAGGTCCCGGTACGCTGAGGGGTCTTGAAGGCATCGCGTCCTGGCCTGGGCATCGGCTGCCCATTGTCGCCATGTTCACCTGCCGCGTCGTCAATGCTCCCTTGGCCATTCAACCGGACAACATCGAAGTGGCCTATCTATTGAACTCCGGCATGATCGTCTTCCATGCCGAGAATCAGCAGGACATGTACGACTTCATCTTGGCGGGGTTTACGATCAGCGAGAAGAACGATGTGACGCTCCCAGTCGGTGTCTGCTGCGACGGGTTCTTCGTGACCCATGCCCGCGGGTACGTCCGGATGCAGGACCGCAGCATGAAGCTTCCTCCTCGTGAAGCCTGGCGTGGCGCGGTGCCGGTCCTCGATGCGGAGAATCCTCCCGCCCGCTTGTCCCGTGATGCCCCGGTTCAGAAGTCGAACTTTATGGCCTACAACATCCATGCGGTCTGGCAACAGGAAGTGTGGGCGGCAGTCGAACGGTCACGCAAGTACATCAATCAGTATATGGGCGGGTTGCTCACGGCTGAGAATGTGGATGATGCCGAGGCGGTGATCATTGCCTCAGGCAGTGCTGCGGCTCAGTCGAGAGAAGCAGTTCGTATTTGCGCAGAAAAGGGAATTAAGATCGGCCTGATTAAGATCCGGTCGATCCGTCCGTTTCCGACGCAGGAGCTACGGAAGCTTTGCGGTAAAGCGAAACTCATTGTCGTCCCCGAGTTCAACTATGTCGGATGGTTGGCGAAAGAGGTGGCTACCGCGATTTACGGGTACTCCAAAGCCAAGATCATCGGTGGGCCGCGGGTGTACGGTGGTCAATCGATGCCGGTGGAGTTGATCGTGGACGAAGTCGAGTCCGGTCTGACCGGGAAGAAGTCGAGTAATGTCGCCCAGTCTTCGATTATGGGTGGTGCCGTCAATCAGGATGACGTCGCACACTTCATGCGCAGCATCTAGATCGGCAGGTTTTGATGAAAAACAAGAGCCCGATCCCAAGGGATCGGGCTCTTTGTTTTTTGGTTTATTTCGTTTGTTTGGTCTATTTGGTTGAACAAAACAGACTAAATAGACCAGATGAACCAATCAACCGTTCGCTACCCCTGCAGCTCGTCTTGCACCATCTCTTCAGTCTCTGGCATGCCGTAGGAGACATACTTGGCATAGGAGAGATAGATCATTGCGCTATCCCTCATGGCTTTGGTGCCTTGTGACAAGCGATACACTTGATCGGCGTTAGGGGATGGAGCTGCACCCATCGTGTCCACATGGGTTTGAAGAAGTTGGGTGAAGTGCTCCATCGAACGTTCCACGTCTTTGTAAGCCAATAAAATTTCGTCTGTCATAGTTGTCCTCCTAATCGCCATCAGCTTACACTATGCCCATGCAGCCCTTCAACGAGAAGAAACCTTCCTGTTTATCATCTGAAACTCTAAGGGCTTTGGAACGGGTATCGCGAGATGGAGATCTCCGTGGTCACGCGCTGGCACAAGCGGTCGTAAACCTATCACGATTATTCACAACCGCACGGCCATCGTTGCCGGTCCGTTACCTGGATGATCCGAACCATGCGGCTGCCTATCTATCGTATTTTCTTCCTGTGAACCTCTCAAAAGTCCAAGCTCTGCTGGATGAATTGCCGAACGACAACAGCACTGAAATACCAGACCGACCGATGGCGGTGCTCGATCTCGGTTGTGGCCCAGGGACTGGAGCACTAGCCCTGCTGGATTGGCTATGGCATCGCAGTCCGGAACGAGCGAAGTCTGTATCGGTCCTGGCGGCCGATGCGTCCCAGGCCTCTTTGCAGGATGCAAAGAAATTGTGGGAAGCCTACTGCAACGAGGTTGGAATACCCAATGCAGGCCTTCGCTGTGTGGAGGGCAACCTGGAGCATCCACTGAAAGGGGATCTCGGTAAGCAGATTGTGCGGGGCTGGCCTTATGATCTCATCATTATGGCGAATTGTCTGAATGAATTGTTCCCCGCAGCGGTTGACCCTCCTGCAGAGCGGGCTGTGATTGTCGGACAACTTCTGCCGTTTCTCGCACCGCACGGCACCATCATGATCGTCGAGCCGGCTTTGCGGCAGACGGCCAGAGGGCTGCATCAAATGCGCAATCACCTACTCAAACAAGATCTCTGTACGGTCTATAGTCCCTGCCTGCACGAGAAAGCCTGTCCGGCCTTAGACCATCCGGACGATTGGTGTCATGAGGAGCGGCCATGGCAGACGCCTCCTGCGATCGCTGCACTCGATAGAGATGTAGGGTTTATTAAAGACGCATTGAAGTTTTCCTATCTGCTGTTGCGCACAGACGGTCGCACCATTGTGCAGCGGAGTCCGCAAACCTTCAGGGTCGTGAGCGAGCTACGAGAATTGAAGGGGGAGAAGCGAGCCTGGCTCTGCAATGAGACAGGCCGGCCTGAAGTCGGGCGGCTGGATCGGAAGGCCTCTCCTCACAATGCGGCTGTCGATAGCTGGCATCGCGGCGCAATCGTGCAGATCGAGCGAATCGTCCGCAAGGAGAAAGAAGGGAAAGTTTCGCCGG
>CAZGYZ010000161.1:0-5067 GCA_964530675.1 uncultured Nitrospira sp.
CTAGAACACCCGATGGCCGCGGCTCCTGGGTACGCAGCGAGGACCGATTGAACGGGAGCCGGTTTATCAAGCAAATGAGACGGTCCGAACATGATGACCAGTGTTCGGTCTGGGTTCTTGATGGTGATGTTCGGGATGGCAGTCTGGTCGGTGTCTGAATAGGTAAAGGTCGAGAGTTTCATGCGGCCTCCTTGGGTGATGGTTCAAGTTCGGTGCGGAAGATGACACAGGCGTCCCGATGTTCGATCTCGATGCGGGGGATCAGGCCTTCGGCTCGCTCCCCGTGCTCAGTCCGGCAGGCCTGCTCCAATTCATTGGCAAGGGCCGCCAGCCGATGCGCGCCGAGGGTGGCGCTCGCGGATTTGAGGGTGTGGGCCAAGGCCATCATGGCATCGTGATTCTGTTCCCGCAGGGCCTGTCGAAGCGCGTCGATCTGGGTCTGTGAGCTGGTGAGGTACAGGCCGATGATGTTGTGAAGCACATTCGGTTGTCCCGGTTGCTGGAGTGTCGCAATTGCCGCCCACGCGTCGCGATTGATCTGTGCCGGTGACGGAGACTGTGGTGTGTGACTCGTGTCTCCTTTCCCCGCATCCGTTTTCTCGTTGGGTCGTGACGCGTGGGCCTTCGGATGGGACTGGTCTCGAGGCCAACACCAGCGGGCGAGGATTTCTGACAGGGACTGTTGGCTAAACGGTTTACTGAGATAGTCGTCCATCCCGGAGGCCAGGCACCGGTCGCGATCGCCCTCCATGGCATTGGCCGTCAGCGCAATGATCGGGATGCGCGCCGCCTGCGTCTGTCGCTCTCGCTCGCGCAGGTGGGCCGTCGCCGTGAAGCCATCCATGACAGGCATCTGGCAGTCCATGAGGATCACGTCATAGGCGCAGGCGGCAGAGACCTCGATGGCCTGCTGCCCGTCTTCTGCGCTGTCCACGTGGTAGCCGAGTAGTGCGAGGAGTCCCGTCGCGACCTCGCGGTTGACCGGATTATCTTCGACCAGGAGCACGCGTCCGCCGGGCGCCGCAGGCGCGCGGGGCTTCGGCGCGACCGCGGGCGTCCCCGCGGCGTACCCCTGGCGATAGCGGCGCAAACAGTCCCGCAACCGCGATTGACGCACCGGTTTCTGTAGCCACGCGACGAAGCCCAGTGGGTCGGTCGTCCCCTCGGGTGCCTGGCTTTCTCCTGAACTGTGGGCCAGGAGATCGACGCGGCGGAGGAGGGGGTCGGCCTTGATGGCGCGGGCGAGCATGAGGCCGTCCATGTCGGGCAACTGAATGTCGAGAATGGTCAGGTCGATGGGGGTGTGGGCGTTCGCGTATTGAGTCAAGATCCCCAAGGCGGGGGCGCCGCTGTCGGCACTGATCGTTTCGGCCCCCCAGGACATGAGATGCGCGTTCAGAACAAAGAGATTAGCCGGATTGCCATCCACGATGAGCACCCGCATGCCGCTCAGGAACTGATCGCTGGCTGACTGGCTGCTGTCCCGTGGAGCAGCACAGCCTAGTTGCACGGTGAACCAAAATGTGGAGCCGTGGCCTGGGGTACTGGTGATGCCGACGTCTCCCCCCATGAGCTGCGCGAGTTGTTTCACGATGGCCAAGCCGAGCCCTGTGCCGCCGAACCGCCGGGTGGTGGACCCGTCGGCTTGGGAAAACGGGCTGAACAGCCGCGCTTGCGCATCGGGGTGGATCCCGATGCCGGTGTCGGTGACGGCACATTTCAACGTCAGTGTCCGGGCGTCCTGCGCCAGGAGGTGGAGCCACACCGTCACCTCGCCCCGCTGCGTGAACTTCACGGCATTGCCCACCAGGTTCAGGAGGACCTGGCGGAGCCTGGTCGGATCACCGACGGCACGGTTGGGGATCTCCGCAGGGAGAAAACAGGTCAAGCTCAACCTTTTCTTTTCAGCTTGTTCGATGAACAGTTCGACGGCCTCTTCAATCGTCTCTCGGAGCTCGAACTCCACCCGCTCGATGGCCAGCTTGCCGGCTTCGATCTTCGAGAAATCTAAGATCTCGTTGATGATCCCGAGCAGGGCGTTGCCGGACCGGTGCACGCTGTCGGCCAGGTGCCGTTGTTTGTCGGTTAACTGTGTGGCTTGCAGCAGTTCAGCCATGCCGATGACCCCATTCATCGGTGTCCGGATCTCGTGGCTCATGTTGGCGAGAAACTGGGACTTGGCTATGCTGGCGGCCTCGGCGGCCTCTTTGGCGACTTTGAGTGCAGTAACCGTTTGGGACAGTTCGGTCGTGCGTTCCACAACCGTAGCTTCAAGCGTCTCTTGTTGGGTGATTTCCTGCGCTCTGGCTTCTCGCAGTTTTTCCACCATGCGATTGAATGACCGGGAAAGATCCCCAACTTCATCGCTCGTGACGACCGTCAACTGTTGCGTCAAGTCGCCAAGAGCGACTTCATGCGTGGCGTCATGAAGCATACGAATTGGCGCTGTGATACGACGAGTCACCAGCACGGTCATCGCAATACCAAGGAGGGCGATAAGTGACGCGGCGAAGATTGTGGAGACCCAAGCCTCATGGATGGACTGTTCTAGGCGCTGTTTTCCCAATCCAAGGCGGACTGATCCGATGACCATTGGTTGGGCTGAAGCAGGGGAGCGGTCCAGGAAGAGACCATCGAGCTCCTTCACCGGTTTCGTCGTGACTGGGGCATGGACTTCCAGAAAGGCATGACCCGTTGCGTTGTCATGCACGTCGATCGTGAACGTTCCCTTTCCCGCCTCGAAGGGTAGGCTCTCTGGTGGAGGAATCTGTTGATCGATCCGTGATTTCCCGGCGAGCACTTTCGAGTCCTTCCCCAGAATTTCGACGTAGGCGAAGTCGGGATCGACAGTCAGGCTTTCGACGAGCTTCAGCAGGCTCTCTCGATTTTCGGTGAAGACACCGTATTCACTATTCTGGGCGATCAGAGCAGTGAGGATCTCACCACGACGGACGAGGTCCTCAGAGGTTGCCGTGATCTGTTGCTGGACCAAGAATCCTCCGATCGCCGCCGAGGCGCAGAGAATCAACGCGCAGGTCATGAGGTTGAATTTCGTTGCCAATGTCGCATGCATGCTGTGTTCCCCGTGCGTTTCGGAATTACCGAAATACGGACTGTGCTCCTTCGATAATCGACTGCGGGATATCGAGTCGCATGTGGTCTGCCGTTTTCAGATTCAAGGAGTACACCACCTTTCTCGGCGGGACCGGCGGCAGCGCACCTGGATTGGACCCTTGAATAATTTTCAATGCCAGTTCTCCGCATTGGGCTCCAAGATCGCTGTAGTCCCGATCGAGCGAGTAGAGGGCGCCGGCCTTGGTCCAGGAGGTGGTCAGACCGCTGACAGGGATGCGGTGTTGTAAGGAGAACAGGAGGATGGGTTCGGCGGTTTGAGGCGAGAGGACGACCTGGTCGCTCAGCCCCCAGAGCAGATCGGCATCTTTCGCGATACCGTCGAGCGCATCAGGCAAGTCGCGCGGTGTTTCCACTTCTCGCGTGACCAATTTGAGTCCCAATCCGTGGGCGATCTTGGTGGCGGCTTCGACCTTAGCCCGATTCTCTTTTGGGTTGTACAACACTCCGATCGTGGCGGCTCCGGGGATGATGCGTTGGAGCCATTGGAACTGGATGTTGAGAGGAATCTCCACTCCGACTCCTGTGGCTTTGCTACCCTTGAGCAGACTGTCCGGATCCACAACCAACCCGGCCACGACCGGAATATCGGGGAGCTCCTTGAGTGCTGCCTGGGTCGCCAGGGTTCCGATCGTCAGCAAGAGGCTTGGAGTCTTGTTCTTTATGGCAGGGAAGATCTCTGCCACTTTTGCGTGGTTCCCCTGGAGACTATAGGTTTCGAATGAGATGGGTATGCCACGCGAGGAGAGATACTGTTGAAAACCCATGCTTAAGTCCTTATAGGGGCCGGCATCTTGGCTGGCGATGATGATCACACGCATGTCATTTGCCAGCACGGTCGCGCTCAAGAGCCAGGCGAACAACAGTGACATCGCGATGGTCACGATCACTGTGCGTCGCGTCGTGCGGCCATGTCTTTTCAGAGGGCGCATCACTAAAAACGATACTTGAGTTTCACCCAAAATGTTCGACCGTCCTGATCGATGATGTCTTGCCGATGTTCCCCGGACCCCGGATATCCGTATTTCTGATTCATGAGGTTGTTGATGTGTCCGGACAGCTCCCACCCCTTCACGATCCGCTGACTGAACAACGACATGTTCAAGATGTAGAAAGGGCTGGCATTATTGTCGGCGAGCGTCAGTCGTGAACTGGTATAGCGTCCTTCGAATCCGGCGAACAGTTTGTCTTCAATCACCGGAACAATCAGGTTGGCCTTCGTCAAGTGCTGAGGGGAATTAGTGAGCTGCCGGTCGGTGTTGTCATTGTGTGTCGTTTGAAGGGCATAGCTGAATCGTCCTTCTAGGCCTGTAGCCCATTTGCCTTCCATGGTGAGCTCCACGCCGCGCGCGGTAATGTTGTCCACGTTATCGTAAAAGAGCTTCCCATCTGTGGTATCGATTGTCTGGCTGATCAAGCCTGAGATGTCATATTGGTAGAGGCTACCGAGGACGCGCAGGTGATCTCCCACGTACTGCTCCACGACGAGTTCATAGGTCTTGATCTTTTCGGGTTTGATGTTTGAATTGGCTTTGAAGGAAGCCCCTGTCACATAGAACTGTTCATAGGGATTCGGAGCGCGAAAAGCCTGTCCGTACAACAGTTTCACCGTGGTCTTATCCCAGGTGGAAATAAGTCCAGCCCGAGGATTTGTCGTGCCTCCGAACGTGCTGTAGTGGTCATGTCGCACTCCGGCGGTCAAGACAAGATGATTCATGATCGCCCATTCGTCCTGCAGATAGGCTGCGATGAAGCTGGAGCGCCGCTTATCGTCGAGGTACGTGGCTGGCGGGTCGAGATCCCCGTTGCTTTGGTTGAGGCGAAATTGATCTCGATACTCTGTTCCTACTGTGACTTTGTGTTGGTCGAACAGTCGTTTGGTGACTGTGAGTTCCGTTCCCCACCAGTCCGCCTCTGTCACATCCTTATTGAGGG